>NVSD01000101.1 GCA_002401105.1 Flavobacteriaceae bacterium
GACTTGTATTTGGTTTGATGAATATCCCCCTCCTATTGGTGAGTATTAAATATTTAGGAAAGTATTTTGCAATCAAATCTACTGTTGCTATCGTATTGATTGGGGTGTTTATCGATCTATTGGCAAAAGTAGTGCACTTAGAAGCATTGAGTACAGAACCTTTATTGGCAACCTTGTATGGAGGTGTTGTAATTGGTGCTGGACTTGGGTTCATTTTTAAAGGTGGTGGATCTGCTGGGGGTGGAACCATTATTGCGCGTATTGTCACTTCAAAAACAAGTTTAAAAACAAGTACTGTTATTTTGTTTTTAGATATCATTGTAATTATAGTGGCAGGGTTTGTATTCAATAGTATAGAGTTGGCTTTATGGAGTATGATAAGTATTTTTACAGCAGCCAAATTGATTGACACCATTCTAACGGGTCGTCCAAATGAAATTATTGTACATATTTCTTCCTATAAACCATTGGCTCCATTAGGACTTTTAATCAAACAAAAGATTGGAGTTTCAGGAACCACTGTGAACGGAAAAGATATGGCTCAAAAAGTAGATAAAGACATCATTTTTGTGGTGGTTCCTAAAAACAGATTGAGTTCCTTGGAAAATATTGTGAGTAGCTATGACAATGAAGCAAAAATGATTGTAATGGAAGCAACTCAGATGGTAGGAGCTGTTAATTCAGCGGTGTAATATCAGAAAACATAAACCCTAAACGATGGTTGGAACTGTTAGAGTTTTGTCCTTGAAAAGTCATAATTACTATCCTATAGCCATTGCATTCAACTATTTTTAATTGAGGTGKAMGTTTGAATACACCTCAATTATCAACAGTTAATTTCGCGGTAYTCTATTGWGSTTTTAAGTAGYGRTAYANATWTTTTNTTRTGGGTACTATCCAACAATTTCCAATTTTYAAGTGATTTTTCAGGRAGCTTTTTGAGCTGTTTTCTAGTCACTATTAAACCTGTAGGTTTGTWAGGTTGMAGTTGTTTTAACKYATCTAAATYTATAGAYKCWACAGTTCCWCTACTGTAAAACTGTGAAGAATAGCTTTTTTTTCCAAMRTGATAGAAATGGTCTATTTCAGTATTTTTTTGAATCAGCCACTTATCGGTTTTACTRTAATAGCTAAGRTGTGAAGTACTAAAACTAAACAAACCAAGAATTAAACCTATAAAAGGAATAGCAAAAGCAACTGWGAACCAGGTCTTCTTATTTTTTATARCTTTCCAATAATGTGTTATCAATAAGGCTACAGGTATCATTACTGGCATWATATAGGGATGAATCAGACTCGTAGARACACTAAAAAACAGCGGTRTCCAAAGCAACCATACAAGTAAAAACACCAGCCATTTATGTGTCTTAACTYCWMGCCTRTTCTTCCATAATTGAATGATAACTAAGGGGGTCCATGGCAATGTAAATGCCACTAAAAACACCCAAATTATACCTTTYGCTTGTRTTTTTGGAAAACCATACATATCTCCTTGCCAAGAGGCATCAAAAAAGCGTTTAAAATGTTCTCCAATGATAAAATAATCMAYAAATCCAGGCGTTTTTTCTTCTGCTAGATAATACCATGGAAATGCGATTACTACAACGATTACAGTTCCTAAAAACCATGGAATTCTTTTAAAAAGAACTTTCAWTTGTCCAAAATACACCGTCCAWAAAAACATTGGAGGCAAACTAAGTATAAAAACGATGGGACCTTTKGCTAACAGYCCCAATCCAAGCCCTACAAAAAGCAAATATCTCCAATAGYCYTTTCCRTTATTCATMGTTTCCCAAAACGACACTAAAACTAAGGCTACGCAKAAAGCCAAGGARGTATCGGTAGAGACTACGCCTGCATGAAYAAAGAACTCAGGAATACACAACAGTATAAAACCCGGTAGAAAAAAGGAACTTCCACTTCTTTTCCCATATTTTCCGATGAGCAAAAGCATCCCAATACTCAATAACAAATAAGGCAATCTGGCTGTAAACTCAGAAACTCCGAACCACTCAAAACTGAGTGCAGAGCACCAAGTTGATAATGGAGGTTTTGSCCAAAAGGGAATATCATAATCAATATGTGGTGTCACCCAATTCCCGGTTTCTTGCATGATGCGGGCTATTTCCGCATAGCGCGCTTCCGTTTTATCCATTAAGGGAATGATTGTATTCAAAAAGGCACGTATTCCTAAAAGGAAAACGACAGCAATCGTAAATTTATGTCGGTAGTATCGTTTCATGTACTGAATTTTGGCTTGTGTGATTTTTGTAGCGTCGTCCTATTCTAAATAAGTCCAACCACAATTTTAAGGCATAGCTAAAAGGAACACGTGAGTCCTCAGTATCTTCCCAGGAATTAAGTGTAACTTCTTTAAAATGTAACGCCACTTGTGCTGGATTATATAAGTTTTTAAATCGATGAAAAATTTCTACATCAAATAACCATCGCGACATAAATTCCTCTTCGAATAGGGCTAAAACGATACTTCGATCCATTATTTTACAACCACATTGTGTATCGTAGATATTCAATTGTAATTGTGAGGAAATGAGACGAGCTATGATCCGGCCAATCACAAAACGGTATTTTTTTCTTATAATGTGATTGGTGCTTACATTCTTCCTTGAACCAAATACGAGTAATCTTCTATGGTTCTGTAGTTTACTTAAAGTGTAACATTCGTCCAGAGAGGTAGATAAATCAGCGTCTAAAAAGGCGATTTGCTCAAATTGTTCTTCTTTATAGCAGGTTAAAATTCCGTTTCTCACTGTGTTTGCCTTCCCTTTATTGATTGTTTGATTGACTATTTTAACCTGGGAAGGAAATTGACGTCTTAGACTCAGGAGCACCAATAATGTACAGTCGAGAGATCCATCGTTTACAAAACATATTTTAATGCTTGGATGCACAGTTAAAAACGAAATGAATAACTCATCTTGTAATCGCTTAGCTTCGTTAAAGCAAGGGATTACGAGTATTAACTTAAATTTTTGGGGCATGTTGTTTTAGGTGTTTGTACACAGCCTAACCAAACGGTTGCTTGGTTAGGTAGCAACTGTGTACCTGTTAAAAATAATGGAACTCTAATAGGTTGAAAAGGAGTTTGTCGAAGGGCTAATTCCCTCCTACCTTTAAACCGCTGAGCACGGTATTTGGGATTGTTTTATCATAATCATCATCATTTAAGGCTGCTAAAAAAGCGATGATTTCATTGTTTGCGTCATCATCCATTTGTAAATTTCTTGCCAACACATCCGTTTGGTTTCTGGAGACGTGTTCATTTAGTACTACGTTACCGCCATCGGATAGATCTTCATAAAAATTTAATACAGCTGTTAAGGATTGATGCATTCCATTATGCATATAAGGAGCTGTATCTGTTAAATTTCTTAACGTAGGGGTTCTAAAGGCATAGGTGCCATCCCCTTTATCGCTGTCAGCTCGTTTATGATTATCTGGAATTCCAAGAATATGTAGTTTGTAATCGGAAAACATGGGACCGCTGTGACAATCGGCACAACCAATGTTTATAAAGGCGTTCATCCCATTTATTTGTTGTTGTGTCATCGCCGTTTCATCACCTCTCATATACCTGTCAAAATCGCTGTTATTGGCAATTAGGCTGCGTTCAAAACTTGCAATGGCTTGCCCTATCTTCTCTTCAGTGATTTCTTCACTTCCAAAAGCATTTAAAAACGCTTTTTTATAACCCGAAATAGCATTTAATCGACTTACTATAACTGTGAGTATTTCGTGTTCTGGAATCGAAGTACCACGCATTTCTTCTTCTGATAAAGGAGGGCCTAAAGCTTGATTTTCTAAACTTACCATCCTATTATCCCAGAACATAGGTGCTTTTAATGGATCTAAAGATTCCCCAATCTTGAGCCCATTAAAAGCAGTGTTRATAACCGTAGGAGCGTTTCTTTTGGCTAAAATAGTCCCTACCCTATTTTCTCCTTGTCCTACTCCATTAACGCCTATCGATAGGTCTTGTGCGTCTGCATATCCATTTTCCGGATGATGGCAGGTGGCACAAGAAATATCTTTGTTTCCAGATAAAATAGGATCCCAATACAATTGCTTTCCCAAGTACACTTTTTCTGGACTTTTTAAATTACTTACAGGTTGTGGAATACTGGTTGGTAACGCCGTTATAATTTCTGATAAATTGGATACAGGAACAAATAATTCGTCGTCTTCGTCTGCACAACTTTTTATTAAAAATATGGCAATTAGGAGTAAATTAAAAATTAATAGACGTTGAGGAGTAATATTTTTGTAGTTCCATTTCATACTAAATTGTTTTTGTTTTGAACAAAATTAGTAGGAATWGRTAGGGATATAGCTTTGTGCTAGTRCGTGATTAGAARCACGAACCAATMACCAAYAGAACGAWYATACAATYCTATKTAACAGCACATTACAGATAGTAGTCCTGARAAAGGAAAAGGTTCGAAATGCGAAAAGGGAACATTTGCCCCAAATAAATGTGTTAAAAAATAAATTACAATTGTTTCTTATACCCACTGGGAGTCATACCTGTCGCTTTTTTAAATAGGGTATTAAACGTAGTTTTAGAACTGAAACCAGCAACTTTAGCAATCGCGATGATTGTATAGTTAGTGTAAACATCCGAAGCAACACAACGTTTGAATTCTTCCACCCTATATCCGTTTATAAAATCTTGAAAATTACAATTTAGGTGTACATTTAATATCTCAGATAATTGCTGTCTACTGATATTCAGTGTATTTGAAACTTCCAATACGGTAAGGTTCTTGTTCGTAAATATTTTATCTTCTTCCATCAGTTGTAGCAATGCTTTTTTATGAGAAGCAATATCTTGAGCAACTAAAGTCGTTTTTTTATAGTTGCTTATTGCTCCTTTTTCTAGCAGTTGTTTTGGTGCAATAATTAAACGATATAAGACGAAATAAAACAAAAACACGGACAATAAGATAATGCCATAACTATCTAAATAATACGGAGAATCATATTCTTTAGTAAAAAACCAGGTGAGTTCATCAATACTAAATATAATAGTTAACGGTATGATAAATAACAAAAGCCACTTTTCTTTTTTCGATCGAATGATATCTATGATGGTGTAAATGAGCATGGCAAAAAACACCAATTCTACAGCATAGTCAATAAGATAAGTAACCAGATTTTTAATACCAAATGTAGTTTCAATAAATTTGAGAGATATTTCTAATAAATAAGGGACAAAAAAAAGTCCGTCTAGCCCAGTAAACTTATTACGGTTAGATGTGTAAAAACGTACAAATATAAAAAACACCGTAATAATTAACGTATCGTGGAAGCAATACCAATCTGCATTCTCAACAAATAGATTGTAATCATCGTCTCCTAAAACAAATAGCAATACGGAGACAATACAGAAAAAAAGCAACCAAAATTGGGTCGATTTATAGTTTTTCTTATGCTTAAAAAGTACAAACAATAAAAAAAAACCTTGAATAAGGGCTATAATTTGGATGGTTTGTAAACTCGGCATAGGTAGATTTAAGATCCTGCAATTTATAAAAAAAAAGGAAGGCTGTAAAGCTCCCTTGTTTTAAAAAACTTAAATTATTCTTAAATTTTTACTACCCTAAATCTAAAGTGATCATTTCCAACCATCATCATATTCACATTATTTCTAAATAGGTTTCAATTATGCCTATTGCCAAGGATCATCATCATCTATAATAACATAACTCATACATTAGCTAATCAAGTGTAAGTGCCAAGTTTACAGTAAACTTATTATTTTCTTCGCTTATAGTAAGACTATGTTTATTTGGGTACAAGAGCAATAATCTACTTTTTGTATTTTCTAAACCAATGCCCGAATTGTTTTCATCCGTAGTTCTACTACCAATTAAATTGGTACAGGTAAATTGCAACTCATTATCTTTAACGCTAATATCAATGGATACAAATGTATTTCCACTATAGTCTGTGCCATATTTAAAGGCATTTTCTATATAAGAAATAAATAATAGCGGACTAATTTTCTGTGCGCTAATATTCCCACGGATATTGATTCTTACATTTTCGTTATTGGCGATTCTTAAGCGTTGTAATTGTAAATAATTTTCTATATATGCAAGTTCCTCATTTAACAACACGGTATTTTTATTTGCCTTGTACAACATATATCGCATCAATTCCGATAGCATGATGATTGCTTCAGGAGTATCGTCCGATTTTTTTACAGAGAGTGAATAGATACTATTCAAAGAATTGAATAAAAAATGAGGATTCAATTGATTTTTTAAGGACTCCAATTCCGTTTTGTTTTTTTGAGATTCAATTTCTTGTCTTCTATTTTCGTCCTGAATCCATTTTTGATACACTTGAATAATKGTTCCCATTACCACAGACACCAAYACAAACAAAACGGTAATAAATTTGGGCCTTCCGTCTCTAAATCCCATCRATCTAAATCGTTCTCCTTTAAATGGAAGGTGTTCGAGATTGAGAAAATGTAATTTGGCTGGATGTAATAAACCAAAAATAGCATGTGCCACTACYAGTAGTAGTACGACGCTTATAAAATAACTAACTTTCTTTTTTTTGAATAAAAATAAAGGAACCAATAGGCTATAATTGATATAAAAAAAAGTAATTCCTAAGCCGAGACGATAGAATACATTTATATTCACTCGTTTTCCATCCACATAAAAAAAAGCGCTGAAACAGCCCAATAGAAAAAACCAAAAAAGAATATGTAATAAAATACGGTAGCTAGTTTTCATCGAAATAATTTGAATACAAATGTAATTGTTATTTTTACCTAATAAAATTAAGTAGATCAAAACGTATAATTCACCGACCAAACACTTATTTATTACTACTAAAAAATGACCTTATCAAGGAACACATACTTTTATGATGAAATAAGATTATTTTTTACTGAATAAGAACACAAAAGCGCCTCTTCTACATTTATGATTCCTGCGATAAACGATTTAAAATCATCTATTTTACACGCTATAAACGATGTAGTTACAGCGAAAACGTTATCGTAGATTAACGTATTTTGTGATAAATGTCAGTTTTTGATTCGCAAGGAAAAGTGATCTTTACAATAGTAAAAAATAGACAATCATACAGTAAAAATAGATAGGAAAACATGAAGAAAAAAGCACTTATATTGACAGGTGGTGGGGATTGCCCTGGGTTAAATGCGGTAATCAGAGGAGTTGTAAAACGTGCCGAACTTACCGATGATTGGGAAGTAGTAGGAAGTATACAGTCGTTTGATGGAGTATTACACGAACCACAAGAAATAGTAGAACTTAACGGTAGCAATGTTGCAGGTATCCATTATCAAGGTGGTACAATTTTAGGAACCACTACTAAAGGAGGACCGTTTGCATGGCCAACAAAGGGAAAAGATGGTGCTTGGGATTTTGTGGATAGATCTGACGAAATGATCCAAACACTGAAAGATATGGGTGTTGAAGCCGTAATTAGTATTGGTGGAGATGGATCTCAACGTATTTCAAATAGATTATACGATCAAGGATTAAATATTATTGGAGTACCAAAAACTATTGATAATGATTTATTATCAACAGATTATACTTTTGGTTTTCAAACAGCTGTTCAAGTAGCTACAGAGGCTGTGGACAGATTAGTAACTACAGCAGCTTCACATAACCGTGTTATCATTTTAGAGGTGATGGGACGTGATGCTGGATGGATTGCATTAAGTTCTGCAATTGCAGGAGGAGCGGAAGTATGTTTAATACCAGAAATTCCTTATAAATTAGATGTAATTTTAGAAAAAATTAATACGCGCTTTAAAAAAGGACGTGGACACGTTATTATTGTTGTTGCGGAAGGTGCCGTTGAACAAGGTGGTGGTGCATTGTCAGAAGTAAGCGACGAAATAGGAAACGAAAACCTTAAATTAGGTGGTGTTGCTCATAAATTATTGCACGATTTGAAAACAGCTGGTTGTGATGTAGACATGCGCGAAACTGTACTTGGACACTTACAACGTGGTGGAACACCAACTGCATTTGACCGTATTTTAGCCACACAATTTGGTGTATCAGCTATGGAATTAGCTATTGAAGGAAACTTTGGTAAAATGGTAGCTTATCAGCATCCTAATATTGTACCTGTACCTTTCTTAGAAGCAGTAAAAGACCAAAACTTTGTTTCTCCAGATTCAGCCTTAGTTGCTACGGCACGTGGTACTGGAATGAGTTTAGGTGATAAATAAAATATAAACTTTTTGATTCAAAAGGTAATCGGTTTTAAAATAATYWTKYKSYTGMRWGWWAWWTSRKWCKSMKSATTGSCWWYYWYTTATGCCNNNYTWKAWACACTTAAAATAAATATATAAATGAGTAATTTAAAATTAGCAAACCCTGCAGTTGTTGGACTGGCAGGATTTGGTTTAACAACGCTGTTATTACAGATTCATAACTTAGGATTTTTAGGACTGGGTCCTGTAGTTGCTATGGCGTTTATATTCGGAGGTTTAGCACAAATGATTGCTGGATTTATGGAACAAAAAATGAATAATAACTTTGGATTTGCAGTATTTGTAAGTTATGGTTCTTTCTGGATTGGTCTCGGTATCATTTGGATGTGCAACCATTTTGGAATCTATACCTCTAGTGGTACGGATGTAGGTGTTTATCTTGTCGTTTGGACACTATTAACAACTATTTTTGGATTCGCTTCTTTGTTTATTCACAAAGCAATGACTTTTACTTTTGCATGGTTAATTATTGGGTTTATCTTTTTAGATTTAGCACATTTTGGTTTCCCTCAATTTAAAGCGATTGCAGCCTATGCACTTATTATTTGTGCGCTAGGAGCTTGGTATATGATGGCGAGCATTATTATCAACGATGTAGCTGGTAAAGAAATATTAAAATCAGGAAAACCATTCTTGAAAAAAGCATAAGTGTTTTAAACACTAATTCAGAAAAGAGCGTTATTCGAAAGAATAGCGCTTTTTTTGTTTATAACNAAAAAATAATGAGCTGTAAAGGAGTAACTAATTGATAGATATATAGTTGAAAACTTTCTATTCTCTATAAAATTACGTAKATTCACATTACTATGATAGCTACCCCCAATTTACACTACATCGAAGAAATATCTGAAAACGATATTCCCTTTCAACGCAAGCTGATAGCGATTATAAAAGAAGAGTTTCCAAAGGAAAAGGAAAGTTTTTTAAAAAACATACACCTTAAAGAATTTCATGCAGCAAGTGAAAATATTCATAAGCTTAAGCATAAAATTAATCTATTTGGAATGAACGAAGGTTACTTAATAGCCAATCAGATGGAAATAGAATTRCGTGAAAAAAAATTGAATTCCTATCCACAATTATTGACTGTGTTATTAACGGTTGAATCCTTTTTAAAACAAATTTGATATGATTAAATGTATAATTATTGATGACGAYGCTGTGGCTAGATCTATCATAAGAAAATTTTGCTCGAAAATTGACAACTTAGTCATCAAACAAGAATTTTCTACAGCTTTAGAAGCCATTCCTTATGTAAATGAACAAGCAGTAGATTTGGTGTTTTTGGACATACATATGCCGGAATTAAATGGATTTGAATTTATTGAAAGTGTTGACAATCCTCCAAAAATAATTCTTACTACCTCGGATAAAGACTTTGCTTTAAATGCCTTTGAGTATCCCTGTATTATTGATTATATGGTCAAACCAATTCGACTTTCACGTTTCTTAAAATCCATGCAAAAACTCGAAGGAACTCCTACAGACAACAACAACAACAACAACAATCACTCTGATAACCATTTTAAAACCAGCGAATTATACGTAAATATCGATAGGCGGTTTATTAAAATAAAAATATCGGATATTTACTTAATCCAAGCCAAAGGAGACTATATAGATATTAAAACGGAAAGTAAAGACTATACCGTTCACACAACACTTAAAAATATAGCCAACAAACTTCCAGAAACTTACTTTCTAAAAGTTCATAGATCCTATATTATWAACACGAAAAAGATTATTGATATAGAGGATAATAGTGTTTTGATAAAGAAAGAAGTAATCCCTATTAGTCGTTCAAAAAGAGCTGTATTGTTTCAAAGACTGAATTTAYTGAATTAAAACACTGCAAGCTTASGATGGYAGTATCTTTTTKGGAAGTTTTACAWAAAAGGAAGTCCCKATTCCYAAGGTGCTTTCTAACCAAATTTCACCTTTATAGGAGTTGATTATTTTTTTTACAATTGACAAACCAATACCTGTAGCATTATTCTCCCTATCTTCTAGGGTTTCAAATATCTCAAATATTTTCTGGTAGTATTTCTTTGCAATACCTATACCGTTATCTTCTATTTTAAAAACGATATATGTTCCCTGTTGCTTTGCCGAAATCTCTATGACTCCTTTTGGTTTATCAATATATTTAATAGCATTTCCAATTATATTTTGAAACAACTGTTGCATTCTAAACTTATTAGAATCGATTACAGGTAATGTACCACGAATCACAATGTTTATATGCGCTGGTATATGTATTACTTGTAAAATATCCAATACAATAGTATGTATGTTTACGGTTTGAATTGTTTCATTTAT
>NVSD01000102.1 GCA_002401105.1 Flavobacteriaceae bacterium
AATACTGGTTGCAATTTTCACCAATAGCTAGTTATTTTCACAAACTGTATAGGAAAATCTCTTTAAGAAACTTATAGCTATCTCCTAAGATTGGAATCTACTCCCGAAACATTTATTTTAGCTGTCAAAATATTGGTGTCAACCATTGTATTATTGAAAATTTCAAATGACATATAATTAGCTCTAGGTCCTCCATCAATTGGAGTATTGCTATCGACAATAAAATAATCAAAACTAGTTCTTGTAACTGTTATTTGGGCATTTCCCGAAAAACCAGCTAACAATGTAATTACCAATAAAAATACAGTGAAAAATTGAGGAATAGATTTACAAGAAAATCTAAATCGTGACACAAAACTACGAATCGCATCAGCGACCGTAAATGGGAAATTATTCATAAATAAATATTTAGTTATTTATCAGGCCAATAATTTCAATTCTAATAAGAATAAAGAATTAAGGGGATAACAGCTATGATAATTATCAGCAAATATAAATTTATTAACCCATGTTAAAAATACTTATAAGTAAGTATTTTAATATAAAGACGTATTTAAGCTACAGACTGCAAGTATTTCCTAATCAACTGCGTAACATTGCTCACTTTATATTTACGCATTAAGTTTTGACGGTGTTTATCAACGGTAGTTTTAGCTATAAAAAGTTCTTTAGAGATACTCAAACTTGTGTGTCCATTAATTAATAACTGAAGTATCTGATTTTCTCTTTTAGTAAGTGAAATCCCAAATTTAATTTTATTATTAATACTTCCTTCTAAAGACATAAGGCTCTCATTTACAACACCTGGATGTCTTATGCATTTAATTTCAAAATAGGTACCTTGTACGGCATTCGTTAATTTTGTGATATCCTGTAAAAGCACTAATAAAATAGTTGGTTGGCCTAGTTCATTATTAATTATAGGAATAACGCTCCGTAATAAAGTAATTGCTTTTTTATCTGGATACATAACATTATACCTCAAATTAAAACTGCAGGAACGAACAGGAACTACATTCGCAAATGAAAATTCTTTCAACTCATCATCAACAAGTACAATATTACCCCGCTGCTCCTCTACTACGTTCGCGTTTAAAGTGCTAACATCACAATTAGGACCACAATTGTTTAATGTATTAAAACATTCTTCATAGACTAAAGGAATTTCTTTTGATACATCCAGTAACATCATAAATTCTGGATTAATAGTATCCACATAGGAATTAATCCATGAAATTATTTCGGTTCTTTGAGCTATATTTAGGTTTGTTTCATGAACAAACACTTCTTCTAAAGGTGATTTACTACAGACGATCATAATATGAAAAACAGTGTAATTGAAGATTTTTTTCGAAGGCAAAGATAGTCTAATAATGAGCATACACACTAACAAAATTCACAAATGTTAAGGCTNAATAAACGAATGTATTAAAAATCAAACTCTTAATATTATTTCTGCTATTTTAGCAATAAACAAAACGCTTATGATGCAACAT
The DNA here is from genome assembly GCA_002401105.1 of Flavobacteriaceae bacterium. GTDB lineage: Bacteria > Bacteroidota > Bacteroidia > Flavobacteriales > Flavobacteriaceae. The sequence continues at coordinate 1,497 of NVSD01000102.1, forward strand.
ACCATTAGTCTCGCCTTCAAAAAAGCGTATTCTTTGCCAATCACTAAAAACTCCAAAATAATCCTATTTAGTGATTGTCACAGGGGAAATAACAGTTATGCGGATGACTTTACCCATAATAGTGAAATTTACGAACACGCTTTATCAACTTATTACGAAAACGACTTTACTTATATTGAGTTAGGTGATGGTATTGAGCTATGGGAAAACAATAAATTCTCCGAAATCTTAGAATCGCACAAAGATGTATTTGACTTATTACTAAAGTTTCATCAAAAGAAACAGTTGTATATGATTTGGGGAAATCACGATATGGTATTTAAAAAACAACAAAATGTATCCAAAATCCTCGGTAGCTACTTTAACAAAAACRCGAATACAAGAGAAGACTTGTTTAAGGACTTAACTTATTATGAATCTATTCATCTAAAAATTGACGGTGTAGCGAATACTATCTTTCTAATGCATGGGCATCAAGCGGATTTTTTCAACTATTACTGCTGGAAGCTAAGTCGGCTTTTAGTCCGGTTTTTATGGAAACCTTTACAACTTATTGGCTATAACGACCCCACGAGTCCTGCAAAAAACCACAAAGAATTAATAAGGGTAGAAAAGAGAATCAAAAAATGGATTCAAAACAATAAAAATCAAATGGTGATTACGGGACATACGCATCGCCCGAGATTTCCCACTCCAAATGAGTTGCCTTATTTTAACGATGGTAGTTGTGTACATCCAAAATCYATTACAGGGTTGGAAATAGTAAATTTAAATATCTCTTTGATAAAATGGGAAACAATCACCACTAAAGACGGTACTGTAAAAATAGCAAAAACCATTATTGAAGGCCCCGCACCACTTAGTTTRTATCTTGGATATGAGTAGCCTAAAAAAGCAGGGTCACTAGATCATCAACCTTGGATATTTTACGTACAATGATTCCAAATTTCCCHGTATCAATTTTATTATADGACGATATAACAATRACYTCAAAACCAAGTTTTTCTGCTTCYAATATTCGTTGTTCAATACGACTCACAGGTCTAATTTCTCCAGCCAATCCAACTTCGGCAGCAAAACACATATTACTAGGAACCGGTTCGTCTTCATTAGAGGATAATATGGCACAAACCACTCCTAAATCTATGGCCGGATCATCTACTTTTATTCCTCCTGCTATATTTAAGAATACATCTTTCGCTCCAAGTCTAAAACCTGCTCGTTTTTCCAATACAGCTAATAACATATTTAGTCTTTTTATATTATAGCCYGTGGCYGAWCGYTGRGGCATTCCATAMACYGCAGTACTYACWARYGCYTGCACYTCTATCATYAAKGGKCGTGCWCCTTCCARWGTAGCSACAATYRCATTYCCACTTAAATCMTCATCYTTATCRCTAATYAACACYTCRGAYGGGTTGGAWACTTCTCKTAAKCCWGTRTGTTGCATTTCGTAAATYCCYAWTTCTGCMGTTGAWCCAAAMCKRTTTTTTTGRSYACGTAAAATACGAAAAGTATGATTTCTATCTCCTTCAAATTGCAAGACCACATCCACCATATGCTCCAATATCTTTGGTCCGGCAATACTTCCTTCCTTATTAATATGCCCAATTAATAACACTGGGGTAGAAGTTTCCTTTGCAAATTTAGTCAACTCCGCGGTGGTTTCTCTTATTTGAGAAATACTTCCTGGAGACGCATCGATAACATCAGTGAATAAGGTTTGAATAGAATCTATCACCAAAACATCTGGCTGTTCTTTTTCTATATGTTTAAATATATTTTGCGTATTGGTTTCTGTAAGAATCAGACAATCACTATTATTACTCTTTAAGCGGTCTGCTCTCATTTTTATCTGAGACTGACTTTCTTCTCCTGATACGTATAGTACTTTTTTAGGAATCGTTAACGCAACTTGTAGGCACAGAGTAGATTTCCCAATTCCAGGTTCACCTCCTAATAAAATAACAGAACCACGAACAAGACCTCCGCCCAATACACGATCCAATTCGTTATTATTAGTTACAATTCTATCTTCCTTTTGAATGGTAATTTCGTTGATACTCAAAGGGACAACTTTTCGTTTTTTTGAGGTGGATTGTTTCCATTCCCGTTTTTCTTCTTTCTGAATAACTTCCTCTACAACGGTATTCCATTCATTACAGGTAGTACANTTACCTAACCATTTTGGAAATTGAGCGCCACAGTTCTGACACAAAAAAATTGTTGTTGTTTTTGCCATAATAATAGAATCTATTTACAAAGAAAAGGAATTTTACGACTTCCTATTGTAGATTGGTAGTAATAAAAATGAAAGTAAACCAAAAACCAATACCATCAGTGTTTGTGCAGTCCACATAATCCATCCAAATGCACGTGCGGCATTTTCATCAACATCGTATAAGATCAAGGCACTTGCAACAAAAACAGGGTACGTACCTAACCCACCATTAGTCAATGCCATACTTAGCCCTCCCACAACAAAACCAACAACGATAGCTGTAAAAGGCAAGTTAGTAGTTTCTGGTAAGGCAAAAGTAACCGCATAAAACATTGCGACATACATCAGCCAAATAAATACCGTATGAAAAACAAATGACCATTTGTTTTTCATTTTAAACACACTAATCAATCCTTCCATTAAGCCATTTATAAAGCTAACAACCTTGGAGACTAATGGGTGTTTTGATTTTTTAAAATAACGATATAGGCCAAAACCAATAACCGGTAGCCCTATAAAAAATAACATTTTAAAAAGGCTATTACCTTCTCCACTATCCTTAAATAGATAGCTACTAATCARATCGGCCTGTAAGAAAAATGCCAATCCAATAATTCCTAGCAACATGATTACATCTGCAACACGCTCAGCTACAATAGTCCCAAACGCCTTTTCAAAAGGAATTCCTTCGTATTTTTTAATTCCTGCTGCTCTCGCAACTTCACCAGACCTTGGCACCAATAAATTAAGCAAATAGGCCAGTAAAACTGTCATAACACTATTTGCAAATTTAGGTTTATACCCTAAAGGAGCTAATAAAAATTGCCATCGGTAGGCACGAGACAAATGACTTAAAATTCCAAACAACAATGATAAACCTACCCACCAATAATTAGCGGTTCTAAAAGAGGTTTTAATAGCTTGAATATCTGTATCGGATAATTTGGACAAAGAGTACCAAATTAAAAATACTCCCAATGAGATTGGAAGTATTGCTAAAATTGATTTTTTAAGTTTTTTATTCAAGGTGCTATTTCAATAAATTGTTATCTTCATTTGGAAAAACRAGTGMKGGTTTAAAMGAYTTYGCTTCWTCTAAATCCATAAAGGCATARGTAATTAAWATAAGWACATCWCCYACRGCKACYAACCTWGCRGCKGCWCCATTTARSGTWAYTTCTCCRCTATTTCTAGGACCTGGAATAGCGTACGTTTCCAAACGCGCTCCATTATTATTATTAACTATCTGCACTTTTTCACCTTCTATAATACCAGCAGCATCCATTAAATCTTCGTCAATGGTAATACTTCCGATATAATTTAAATCGGCGCCGGTTACTTTAACCCTGTGAATTTTTGATTTTACTACATTTACTAACATGGGGCAAAATTACTGTTTTTATTTTAGTTAATTTGTTAAAGTTCTATATTGTCAATCAATCTTATTTTCCCTGCCATCACGGCAATAAAACCACGATAATCATGATTTTCAATACGTTGCTCTRTGGGTCTTAACGATTTTTCATCTGCTATAGAAAAGTATTCTAACGTCAATAAAGGATGTTTCTCAAAAACATCTCCTACCCATTCCAGTACTGTTAAAGCATTTTCTGTGCCAAACTTTTCTTTCGCCTTTAATAAGGTTTCGCGAATAAAAGGGGCTGCTTTCCTATGTGAAACTGTCAATCTGGCATTTCTAGAACTCATAGCCAATCCATCCGGCTCTCTATAAATAGGACAACCTACAATGCGAATGCTCATTTGCTCGACCTCGACCAATGCCTTTATAATTTGTAATTGCTGAAAATCTTTTTCTCCAAAATATGAATTATGAGGCTTCACAATTTCAAACAATCTTTTCACAACCGTTCCTACACCATCAAAATGACCTTCTCTAAAGGCTCCTTCCATTTCATATTCTATCCCTCCAAAATCAAAGTGTTCGGATTTTAATCCATCTTTATACATTTCATTTGCTGTAGGAGCAAACACAATATCACAACCGACCTCCTCTAACATGGCTAAATCACTATCCATAGTAATGGGATAATTATCCAAATCTTCTTTTTTATCAAACTGAGTAGGATTTACAAAAACACTTACAACCACTATGTCGTTGTACTTTTTAGCCTCCTCAATTAAAGACAAGTGTCCCTGATGTAACGCGCCCATTGTAGGCACAAAACCAACAGARATATYRRRWTTAAAWGAAGYTARTTTTTCTTGTAACGARTYAATYTTAGCGTAAACAAGCATNSWTRTAWGGTGTTAATATCTGTTAAAGCACGCAAACTTACACTTTTTACCCTCTGAATGTACATAAATTTTCGTAATTTTGCATATTGTTTGAAATATTAGACCAATTTTATGAAAGATAAAAGAGTATTATTTGTTTCTGCCGAGGTTGTCCCTTACTTACCAGAAAATGAGATGTCAAGAATGTCATTCGAAAGTGCCAAAAAAGTGCATAGCAAAGGTGGTCAGACACGTATTTTTATGCCACGATTTGGACTTATAAATGAGCGTAGACACCAGTTACACGAGGTTATTAGACTTTCCGGAATGAATTTAATCATCAATGACATGGACATGCCATTAATCATTAAAGTTGCCTCTATTCCAAAGGAAAGAATGCAGGTATATTTTATTGACAACGATGAGTATTTTAAACGAAAAGCGTTGTTTACTGACGAAGACGAAAACATGTTTGACGATAACGATGAACGTGCTATTTTCTTTGCTAAAGGTGTAATTGAGACTGTTAAAAAATTAAACTGGGCTCCGGATATTATCCATGTGCATGGTTGGATGGCTTCTTTATTACCATTATACTTAAAAGAATACTACAAAGATGACCCATTATTTACTAACAGTAAGATTGTAACCTCTGTGTATGACAATGGTTTTGAAGGAACGTTTAACGAAAAATTCACTTCTAAGCTTAAGTTTGACAATATTAGTGACGATAAAATCGCGGTAATGGAAACACCCAGTCATTTAAACTTGATAAAAAGTGCCATCGACAATTCCGATGCATTGATAAAAGGAAGTGACTCCTTACCAGATGAACTAAAAGAACATCTTGATAACTGTAACAAACCTGTATTGGATTACCAACCAATGGACGAGTTTGGAGAAGCATATCTAGAGTTTTACAACACGGAAGTGTTTGTATAAAATTTACAAAATCATTTATTTACTACAATGAAAATTAGAAATTATTTCACTTGCTTAGGGGTTGCTACTGCAATTGCCCTAAGTACAGTATCGTGTGAGAAAGAAATAGATAATATAGGCGTTGATTTAATCGACAACGACATGTTTGAAAATCAAAAAATCACCTCTAACATACAAACTGAAAGTCAAAACACCGAAAGTGTAAAAGCTACCGGAGTTGGTCAATACTTATTTGGCATATACAAAGACTCAGAATTTGGTAGTCTAAAAGGATCTATTATAAGTCAGTTAAGTATTTCTAGTACTGGGGACAATTACACCTATGGTGATAATATGACTATAGACGAGGTAATTCTTGACCTTCCATACCAAGCAACTCGTAACACAGAGGACTACGATGATGGAAAACCTAAATACGCCATCGATTCTGTTTTTGGAGTACCTACTCAAGAATTTAAAATAAATGTGTACGAACTAGGAACYTACCTTAACATACTAGACCCTAGTGACCCTAGCAAAAACGCTACTTACTTAAGTGATAAGGAATACATAAAAAGCACTAAGTTATACGCTGAAAACTTTAAAGTAAATCAAAATGATACCGTTGCTTACATAAAAAGACGCATGCTAGATGGTACTATTTATGATACCGATACTATAAAAACCACCGGAGCAACACCTTCTATAAAACTTAGATTAGACAAAGCACTCATTAAAAATATTTTTGTTGATAATATCAATGGAATAGACTTTTCTAGTTTAGAAACATTTAAAAAAGGATTCAGAGGACTTTATATTGAGCCAGAATCACTTAATGCAAACCAAACACACTTGATTTCTTTATTAGTGAATACTGCCAATATGAAAATCTACTTTTCTAATGATGTCGTTAAAGACGAAGGAGAAGACGAAGATTTAAACGGCAACGATGTCAAAGGAGAAGAGGGCGTTACGGTTAGAACCAAAAACGTATTTACATTCTCTTTGAACGGTATAAAAATAAACAAATTAGAACGTGATTACACTACTTCTAAAGCAAGTGGTGACGATAGAATTTACATACAAGGTGCTGCTGGRTCTGATGCAGTTATAGAATTATTTATAGATGAAGATATTCAGGCATTAAGAGATCAAAACTTATTAATTACTGAAGCAAACCTTGTCCTTTACATAGATCAAGAAGCTGACACCAAATTAATTCCAGAGCAATTATTTATATACGACTATTCTAAAAATGAACATATTCGAGATATTTTCACGGAAGGAATCGCTGTAGTTGGTGGGGTATTACTAACGGATGATGAAGGGAATTCTCTACACAAATACAAGTTTAGTATTACCGATTATATCGCTGACATTTTGACTTCTGATGAAGATTTTGAAGGACTTAAATTAGGTATAAAAGTATACAATGGAACTTCAGAAATGCCTTCAAGCATTACAGACATTGCAATCAAAAACCTAAGCTGGACCCCAAAAGGAGTTGTTATTTTTAACGAGTCTGAAGCTCATGGAGACAAAAGATTAAAACTTGATATTTCTTATTCAAAATTAAACGAACAATAATAAACCATTAAAATACAAATTTATGTGTGGAATTACTGGATATATTGGRTTTAGGCAAGCCTACCCTATTGTTATCAAAGGATTACAACGTTTAGAATACCGTGGATATGACAGTGCAGGAGTTGTTACTTTTGACAACAACGATGTACATGTGATAAAAACAAAAGGAAAAGTAAGCGACCTACTAGAAACTGCCAAAACAGGTTCTACTACAGGGACACTTGGATTTGGACATACTCGTTGGGCTACACATGGTGTACCTAATGATGTTAACTCACACCCTCATGTATCTAACTCTGGAAACATTGTAATTGTACACAATGGAATTATTGAGAACTACGACAGCATTAAAAAAGAGTTAATCACGCGTGGATATACGTTTGAAAGTGATACGGATACAGAAGTACTTGTCAACTTAATTGAGGACACTAAAAAACAAAACAATTGTCTTTTAGGAAAAGCGGTTCAAATGGCATTAAAAAGTGTAATTGGAGCGTATGCTATCGCTGTATTTGAYAAAGAAAAACCAGACGAAATAATTATTGCTCGTTTAGGAAGTCCAATTGCCATTGGGATTGGAAAAGAAAACAAAGAATTCTTTTTCGCCTCAGACGCATCGCCATTTGTAGAATTCACAAAAGATGTAATCTACTTAGACGACGAAGAGTTGGCTATTTTAAAAGTAGGCCGCGAAATTAAAATACATAAAATTAATGACGATAGTGCCGTAACACCTTATGTTCAAGAACTTCAATTAAATTTAGAAGAAATTGAAAAAGGAGGTTATGAACACTTTATGTTAAAAGAAATACATGAACAACCAGACGCTATACGCGATACCTTAAGAGGCAGATTGTTAGCAGATGAAGGGATTGTAAAAATGGGAAGTGTAGAAAATCATTTAGCTAAGTTCACCAATGCCAATCGTATTATTATTGTAGCATGTGGTACTTCTTGGCACGCAGGACTTGTAGCAGAATRCTTATTTGAAGATTTTGCWCGCATCCCTGTAGAAGTRGAATATGCTTCTGAATTCAGATACAGAAATCCTATAATTACACGTAACGATATTGTAATTGCCATTTCTCAATCTGGAGAGACTGCCGATACTTTAGCCGCTATTAAATTGGCTAAATCTAAAGGGGCATTTGTTTTTGGAGTGTGTAATGTAGTGGGATCTTCTATCGCAAGAGAAACAGATTCTGGAGCTTATACACATGCAGGACCTGAAATAGGAGTAGCATCTACAAAGGCATTTACTACTCAAATGACTGTGTTAGCATTAATGGCTTTAAGAGTTGGAAACGCAAAAGGAACTTTATCTGTTTCTATGTATCAAAACTACTTACAGGAATTGAGTTTAATCCCTGAAAAAATAGCATTATTATTAAGCACATCAATTTCTGCGCAAGCAGAAACTATATTATGGGAGCAAACAGGATTTGAAATGCCTGAATCTGCCATCGTTTTACATGAAACGGGCAACATCGTTTTGAGTAATATCAAAGGCCACCCAATGAAGGTGGATGGAAATGGATATCTTAGTCTGATTTCTAAAGATGGCAAAATCATCAACCAAAAATGGGTTGTAGGAATGGACGCTCCTAAGGGCATCGCAAGATTGGGAAATCAATTACTAGTCGCTGATTTAACCAAACTTCATATCGTTGATATTGAAACAGGAACTATTACTCAATCGCATAACGCGAAAGGTTCTGTGTTTCTAAATGACATTACAACTGACGGGAAGTCGGCTTGGATAACAGACTTTATGAAACACACCATCTGGAAATATCAGGATGGTGAACTGGAGCTATGGCTTAAAGAGGATGCGTTAAGCCACCCAAATGGTATTTTGTTTGATAATCATAGATTAGTAATCGGGACTTGGGGAGAAGGCATTCAGGACGACTTTTCTACAAACAAACCTGGTCAACTTATTTCGGTAGATTTAGCAACTAAAGCGATTACTAAATTTTCTAAACCGATTGGTAATATAGACGGCGTTGTTAAACATGGTGACAATTTCATTGTTAATGATTCAGAGGCGTGTG
>NVSD01000103.1 GCA_002401105.1 Flavobacteriaceae bacterium
CGATGAGCCCTAAAGTAAAAAATGTTATGATTATTTTTTTCATTTGTAAATTGATATTTGAGATTTTTGTTATTTGAATGCGATTGCAATTTAAATCCAAATTTTATTTTATCACTTACACGATTTGCTCCATTTTTTGTTGTTTTAAGACATTTTTAAATTTCATGAAGTCTATTGAGATACTAAATGTTAGCAATTTGAGCGGGAAGTTTCTGCAATCTTCACTTCTCTAAAAGCAAGTTTGAACAATTTCCGTTTTACTAAAAACTACCTGCACCTATTTTGATATCTTGTCAAATCAAATTTTTGGTGTCGAGATCTGAAGATATTAATACCGAGTATTATCAGGTACTCCCTTATAAAAAGTAAAAGCAGAGTCTTAAAAGTAACATCTATATGAACTGAGCGCAAATTTATGTGAAAGTTGAACGGACATAGAAGGGTACATCATTAAGCTGTATAAAATCCTTTCGGTCTTTGGGAGTAGTGATTGACCGTTGTGGTAAAACCGAAAAGCCTGTTAAGTTTTATGCCTATTAGTTAAACATATCTATTAGACATTTGAACAGAATAGTATAGACGACATTGGATAAAACCATTACAGGTTTGATTACAAAACTAATATTTCTTGATACCAGCTAAATAGTTAGGAGACTCCTCGGAGCATGTATCAATCCAATGCTAAATCTGCCGAAATTCTGATTGTAATAGAAGGTGAGGTAGTTATTGTTGAAGGGGATTCAACATTGGTTCTCAATAAAGGAGAAGCTGTTTTTTTAATGGCAGAAAGTGAGTATCAAATAACTACATCCTCTGCTGCTGTTATCTATAAAGCAACGGCACCATAAGAATAGAAAATGTTTGTTGCTGTTTATCTAAATCTTTTTAATTAGTATATAAAATATTGACCAATAGTTTCAGTGATTAGATTCCCATCATTCTTTTAATGTTTGAAACGCTAATTACACTATCGCAATTTATTAATTGAGAAGATTATTTTTTTACTCTTTTAGGTTTGTTACGGAAAATTCGCTTATAATTTTCCGAGTAGAGAAGATATGAAAACGAAGGAAACCTAGTACTTTACAAACGGTAAAGTAAATTAAACGTGAAATACTTATAAAGTTATTTGTGTGGTTATAACAACTTTAGAGTGTTTTTGTGTCCTTTTTTGTGCTATCTCCATTTTGGTAAGTCCGTTACCTTTTATCATTACGTCGTCAATATCTTAAAAGGAAATTCGTAAAATTTGTTCCAAGAATTTGAAATTTTAATTTTGCGAACTGCATCGATTAATGCGTGTAAAAATCATTATTAAACTTGGTATCCGTTGCCTTTTATAAGTAGCTATTATAAGTGTAAAAATTAGATAGCTTACTAAGCGCTATATTTTCATCAAGAAACCCGTTAGGTTTTCTTTTCTGTAAAGGCCTAATTTTTTTCGCAGTCGATACCTTGCTAATTCTATTCCCCCGTTAGAAATATTCATTATTTGAGCAATTTCTTTGGTAGACATATTGATCAATAAAAAGGTAGATAAATCTAACTCTCGAGGCGAAATTGTGGGATGTTTTTCTTTCAATCGCACTAAAAAATCAAAATGTACATTTTTAATATGTTTTTCTAAATCTTTCCAACTCTTATCTGTATTTACTTCTTTAATAATACTCTTGTTCAGTTTATTAAATTTGTATTTCATGTTGTCGTCCATGGTGTCAACATCAAATTCCTTTAGTTTTTTAATGATCCTATTTAATATCTTGTTCTTTTTAACAACTTGCAACGAGTTACTGACGAGTTCTTTATCTTTGGAAAGAATTTTTGTTTGAAGGTTTTCTCTCTTTAATTTTTCTATTTGTTTTTCCATCTGATGCTGACCTTGTCTCGCGATGGAAGCCTTTTCCAAATACAGTTTACGCTGCTCAAGCGTTGCATAATATTTATCCTTTCTGATCTTTGTTTTTATTCTATTTGAWATCAGKGAAATAAAWAKTCCGAATAAGATRAGRTATGAAATATAGGCAAGCACGTGTCTGTACCATGGAGGGGATATGCTAAAAGTTAACATATCCTCTTTGGAGGTTATGCCATAACTGTTTTTTACTTTTACCATCATGGTGTAGTTTCCTTCTCTCAAATTGGTGTATTCTTTCATTGCTACAGTAGACCATTGACTCCAATTGTCGTTAAATGGTGCTAATTTATAAGAGTAGACTAGCTTTTTTGCGTTTTCGAATGTAGGAGATGAAAAGGTAAACTTCACATTATTGGAAGCATAAGAGATCCTGTGATGATGTTTTTTTAATTGTGGATTCCCTCGGATAATTGTGTTGTTTTGATACGTAAAACTTCGTATAAAWGCAACGGGCTTGTCTAAAAAGTTGGTTAAAAATTTCGAATCGTAATGCGCCAATCCATCGGTTAAACCAATAAAAATATTGCTAGAATCGATTGTATTAATAGATAAATAACCTTGAACAAAGTTTCCTGTTAAATTTAAAAATGCAGCGTTTACATTGTTAAATTTATCCTTTCCATCTTTCATCAATACTCCCAAGGACTCCTTATAAACATACCATAAGTTACCATTAGAATCTTCTGTTAAAGTGTGTATAATGGGGATGTTTTGAAAAAGGGAACTTAATTTTTTGTATTCGTAAAAGATATCTTGATCATTGGAATACTTATAAAATTGATTGTTCGATTGAAAATAGACAGTGCCCTCTATTTTTTGTAAACTTCCAATTCCTTTAGTAGTTGGAGTAAATTCTGAGATTTTTTTTATAGAATTAAAATAGGTTAAATCTTGGGATATTTCCATTTGATAGATGAGTTCATCCCTTTTGAACCATAGATAATTGTCGTCGAGTTCAAATGTGTTTGAAGAAAAATCGCAGCCTTCAATTTGATTTTTAAATACGAGTCCATTGGCTGTTTTTTCAAATATGGAAAAACCACCATAGTTTGAACCAATAATAAAATTAGGATGACTGGGAATTTCTTTAAAGCCGTAATACCCTTGATTGTCTAAAACTTTTTTGGTTTTTTTATCTTCAATAATCAAGGCACCTTTATTGTTTGCACATAATAATTCGTTTTCAATTACCTGGATATTCCATGTTTGAGATGTGGTGCCTTCTACCAGTTTAAAATGATCATCTTTTATTGAGCCATTTAATTTCTTGTAAAAAACGCCTTGATTTGTGGCAGCATATATATATCCTTTATGAGGGACAGATGCGTACACAGTACTTAATTTATAACTGTATCCAAAAAAGGTAAAAGGAGAGTTTTCATTGATAAAAGTAATCCCATTATCAAGGCCCAGCCAAATGTTTTTTTTATGATCTATAAATGCGCTTAGTACCGTATTRTTTTGTAAYCCTTTGTTATAATTRATATGTTGGACTATGTTGCCCTGGACATCACAAATAATGATTCCGTTTAAGACCGTATTTAACAGTATCAAATTTTTATTCATACTGATGCCTYCAAGTGAACTGTTTTTTTTGATGAAGTCATTCGCCTCCGTATTCCATGACTTTAGTTTTCCATTGTCATATACAAACAGTCCTTTTTCTAAGGTAGCGATAAGTAATTTTTTGTTGGGCAAAGAAAACATGGCCCAAATTTCTACATCATTTAATGCCCTTGTACCCTTTAATGGATGCAATTCACCATTTCTATAGGTGAGGAGTCCTAGAGAATTGTCTTGAAAATACAAGGTATTATTCACCATAAAAGAAAATTGAAAGAGGCTTGGCGCTTCCAGTAATTTTATTTGGTTGTCCTTAAAAATATAGGCGTTTTCAAAGGATTGAAAAATAACTTCGTCATTGTAGCAATGGATTTTCCATATAAGGTCAATATTCGTAATCTTTTCAATCAAATTGGTCAAAGAAAAATAAATAAGTTCACCGTCTGGGTTGGATTTAAAATATCCAAACTCATTGTATCCTCCAACATAAATTCTTCCTGTTTTCGGGTCAATTTTGAGGCTTCGGACGGCAGCAGTATTCGAAATTGGATAATTGCGCCAACGAGCACCATCAAATTGTAGGAGACCATTATTATTAGCAAAGTACAGGTTTCCGTTAGTGTCTTGGTCTATATCCCAGTTTTGTGTGCCTCCTTTATATTCTTCTTTTTGATAGTTCCTGATATTCGGTAAGCCTATATTTTTYACTTGACYATTCAATARTARTGTAAATAAWAGTACGATAAATAATGAAAGMTGTKCYTTGGKAAWTCTCATGTTNTWTAAATAWWCGGTRTAAAGCTAAAGTAGYTGRTTTATGTAAATGTAGTGTTAAATATTAGTAAATGACAGCAGAAGTAATGTGTGTAGGTTATTTTTATATTGATAGTCAGTTGATTATATTTTTTTTGATGTGTTTTTGTAATAGTTTAAAATGTAGGTTGATGTGTTTTTGTAACGTGTTTATATTATAAAAATCTAAAAACGAGTTTTATGTTTGTAAGGGTATTAATTCATGTAAGCATGTAATTAATATGAATTATAACATAATTAAACTTATATATTTTATGAAAGTAAAAATTTTAAAAGAGATCTTTATGCTAGGGTTTATTTTGTTCGGTGCCTTCGCACAAGCACAAAGTATTTCCGGGACGGTGTCTGACACTACGGGCCCTTTGCCGGGAGCTAGTATTGTTGTCAAAGGCACAAACAATGGTACAACCACCGATTTTGATGGTGTCTTTACATTAGAGAATGTGAATGTTGATGCCGTTTTACAAATTAGCTATATGGGCTATATTACGAAAGAAGTATCGGTTAATAGCAGGACTGTTATTGACATATTACTTCAAGAAGATGCAAATTCTTTAGACGAAGTTGTAGTGGTTGGTTATGGTGTTCAAAAAAAGACCTTACTTACTGGAGCTGGTGTCAATGTAAAAGGAGAAGATATTGCAGCCTTAAATACAGGGACAGCGATGGCTGCTTTGCAAGGAACAACAGCAGGAGTTAGTATTACTAGAAATGATGGACAGCCAGGAGCAGGAACTAAGGTGACCATTCGTGGATTGGGTACTATTGGTAACTCAAACCCATTGTATATAGTGGATGGTGTAGCCGTTGGTGATATCGATTATTTAAATTCATCAGATATTGAAGCTATCGATGTTTTAAAAGATGCAGCTTCAGCAGCAATTTACGGATCAAGAGCAGCAAATGGTGTTGTTTTAGTTACTACCGTAAAAGGACGTAAAAACAGTCCTACAAAAATTAGTTATAATACTTATTATGGAATTCAAAATACCTACAAAAATTTGGATCCATTAAATGCACAAGAGTATATGTATATTATGGATGAAGGTCGGGTTAATGATGGTTTAGCACCAAATGACTGGCAATCACTCCTTACAAATAATTTTTGGTTAGAGTCTAATTATCCAGGTTTAGGAACTCAATTAGGTAACGAAATTTGGGGTGATCTTGAAAATGGTTGGAAAGGAACTAATTGGATCAATGAAATGACAAAAAAGGATGCTGTTGTACAAAGTCATGCTTTAAACATCACAGGAGGTAGTGAAAATATTACCTATTCTATGGGAGCTTCTTATTTGAGTCAAGAAGGAGTTATTGGTGGAGATATAACAGATGCAGGATATAAGAGATTTACTGCAAGGTTAAATACTGAAATGGTATTGAAAAAGAATGATAATCACAATATCATTACTGTGGGAGAAAATTTCACTTATACAAATACTAATAACAGAAGTATTGCTTCTGGAAATATTTACTACAACGATTTGCACAATGCATTGGTTCAAAATCCATTAATGCCTGCATATTGGCAACAATCCATTGATAGTAATGTGAACCCTTTAGGTTTTACTCCTACACTTGATGGATTGGCGAATGACCAAACAAATCCGTTGGCAGTAATGTATTACCGTCATAACTATAACTATAGTAAAGGAAATAAAATTATAGGGAATGTATATCTTGAAATTGAACCTATTAAGGATTTAAAAATTAGAACTTCTTATGGTATTGATTCTTGGTTTGGACATAGCAGATCTATGAATCCAACCCATCATTTAGGCTTGTTATATGAAGATACCGTTGACGGAGCATCGCAAAGTCAATATTTTGGAAATAACTGGACTTGGACAACAACGGCTTCTTATGACCGTCAATTGGGAGATCACAAATTAAATGTATTAGTAGGTACTGAATTGTTTAAAAACCAAATCAATACTGAGGTTGGTGGTTCAAGAAATAACTTATTGTTTCCAGGACAGCCAAATTATGCGTATTTAAACAATACCACGGGACCAGAGAGTATAAATGATATCAACACTTGGGGTGCTGATTGGGCCGCTGGTGGAGGAGGATTACTTTCTTATATCGCCAGAGCACAATACAATTACCAAGAGAAATATTTATTCGCTGCAACCGTACGTGCCGATGGATCTTCAAATTTTGCAGAAGGAAATAGATGGGGAACTTTTCCTTCAGTTTCTGCAGGGTGGATTTTAACAAGAGAAGATTTTATGGAGAATGTATCAGACATAATCGATTTCGGAAAAGTACGTGTAAGTTGGGGACAAAATGGAAATCAATCCATTCCTAATTTTATCTACTCATCTCAAATTGCGTATGTATTTCCTGGATATTTCTTTGGAGATACCAAACCAGTTTCTGGTGTAACTTCTTATCCTGCAAGAGTCACAAATCCTGATGTAACTTGGGAAACTTCGGAGCAGTTAAATATTGGTTTTGATGTTACATTATTAGCTTCTAGATTAGGAGTTACCTTTGATTGGTATMAAAAAACAACCAAAGATTGGTTRTTAGAAGCTCCTATTTTAGGAACTTCMGGAGCTGGAGCACCCTATGTAAATGGTGGTGATATTGAAAACACAGGACTTGAACTAGTGTTAAACTGGAAGGATAATTTAGGTGATTTTACTTACGGAATTACAGTTACAGGATCGCATAATAAAAATGAAGTAACAAGAATTGCAAACACCGATGGTGTTATTCATGGTCCAGGWTCTGTATTATCTCAAGGTACGTCTTCCATATCAAGAGTTGAAGTGGGACAAGCTATTGGTTWTTTCTATGGCTATCAAGCAGATGGGATTTTACAAAATCAAGCTGAAGTTGAT
The DNA here is from genome assembly GCA_002401105.1 of Flavobacteriaceae bacterium. Classification (GTDB taxonomy): domain Bacteria; phylum Bacteroidota; class Bacteroidia; order Flavobacteriales; family Flavobacteriaceae. The sequence continues at coordinate 7,141 of NVSD01000103.1, forward strand.
GCATATGTTACCCCAAATGGAGATCCTTACTTTGCGGATCAACGTCCTGGAGATGTTCGTTTTGTAGATCAAAATCAAGATGGTGTTATTGATGAAGCGGATAAAACCTTCTTAGGAAATCCAAATCCTGATTTTGAAGTAGGGTTACAATTAAATGTGGCTTACAAAGGATTCTATGCAAATACAACACTTTCTGGAAAATTTGGAATGCAAGTAATGCAATCCTACCGCTCTTTTGCTGACCGTTTCGACCAAAACTATACCTCTGGTGTTTTCAACAGATGGCATGGAGAGGGAACTTCAAATAGATTGCCACGTTTAAGTTCTACATCACACAGAAATACCAACTTGATTTCGGATATTTTTATGCACGATGCAGATTATTTGAGAATTAATAACCTGACAATTGGATATGAATTTGGAGATAGATTTATTGATTTTGCAGCAATTTCAAACCTGAAAATTTATGCAGCAATTAGTAACTTATATACATTTACGAGCTATGACGGAATGGATCCTGAAGTACGTTTTGGACATGATGCTAGTTGGGCCTCAGGTATCGACTTAGGTCTGTATCCACAAGCAAGAACGGTGATGTTTGGAATGAGCCTTGATTTTTAATTTTTTAACAAAGAAAATAATGAAAAAACTAAAATATATAATAGCTATTGCAGCATTGGTTGTTGCAACTAGTTGTGGTGAAGAGTTCTTAGATACGGACAATCTTTACGGAAAAAATTTAGATACTTATTACAGCACGCCTACAGATATTGAAGAAGCAATGGCTGGTGTGTACAATGCCATTTATACTGCAGGGGTTCACAGTAACGAATCTGTAGCCGCTAATTTAATGTCTGACATGATGTTAGGTGGAGGTGGTCCTGATGATAAATCAGCGAAATATGTAGATAATTTTGAAGATCCAGCGGATGATACTTACCGTGATATGTGGACACAATCTTACAATGGAATTGCACGTGCAAATGCCATTATTGAAAAAACAACGGAAGTAGATTTTTCAAGCTATTTTGGGAGCTCTGAAGAAGCAATTGCGTTTAAAAATCAAGCCATTGGAGAAGCCTTATTTATGAGGGCCTTCTTTTACTTTAGATTGGCGAAATTTTTCGGAGGAGTTCCATTAATTATTACAATTGATGACCCTAAAGATGCTGCAAGAGCTAGCTATTCTGATACCTATGCTCAAATAGCATCTGATTTAAAACTAGCTATTGAAASMRKRNNAASTWKWWMAWKTYNNCTAKKRYKYYWWCWTCMRMNNATKGAMAKRCRMAWAWMYRGSTKKNAKAMGCCTATTTAGGGCGTGTTTTTTTATATTATACAGGATATATGACAAATATGGAAGGACAATCAGTTTCCGAATTGCCATTAGCCGATGGAAGTGCTTTAAATGCTTCTGATATTGCCGCATATTTGGACGATTGTATTGGAAATAGTGGTTACGCTTTGGCAAGTGACTTTAGGAATTTATGGCCTTATTCTTATGTAAATGAATCCGCAGGTGAAACTGTTTTAGCATGGGCAGAAGCAGAAGGTTTAGCGTGGGTTGGACAAGATGGTCATTCACCGACTTTTGGTACAGGAAACTACGAAACTATGTTTGTCCAAAGATATTCATTTGGAGATTGGGGTTGGTCTAATGGAAATATTTATACCAATAGACTTGCGTTGTTTACTGGAATTAGAGACAACTCTATGGTGCCTTTTGGACAAGGTTGGGGCTGGTGTACGGTCAATCCAAATTTATGGAATTCTTGGAATAGTGAAGACCTTAGAAAACAAGGCTCTATCATCGAATTAGGAAATGCAGATCAAGGAACAGGTAGTCATGAAGCCGATAAAGGAGATCATGAAACGGGATTCTTTAACAAGAAATACACCTCTATTCAGCATGCTGATCCCGAAGGAAGTGTAAAAGGGATGTTTGTGCAGTTGTATGATTGGTCAAATGCAGACATGCAATTAATGCATGCCCAAGATTTTATCTTTATGCGTTTTGCCGATGTGTTATTAATGCATTCTGAAATTACAGAAACGGCGACAGGAATGAATGTAGTAAGAGCGAGAGCTTCTTTGCCTGCAATTGGATATTCTTTGGAAGCATTGAAAAAGGAACGCTTACACGAATTTGCTTTTGAGGGCTTGCGTTGGTTTGATATTGTACGTTGGGGAGATGTAGAGAGTGCTTTCAATGGAACTATTAATGTTAGAAACTCAGGAATTGACGCTACTTATAGTGCAAACTATAGAACAGAAACAAAAGGATTGGTTACACTACCTGAATCTGAAATCAGATTGTCTAATGGTGTTTATGAACAAAATCCAGGCTGGTAAATTGTTAAATTTTAAAATTAAAAACATGAAAATAAATAAAATTATAAGTTTTTCTATGGGGGCACTAATGCTGCTATTTTCGGGCTGTGAACCAATAGTTGACGAAGAGTTATTAATTAATACAGCTAATTTTACTGATGTAGAGTTAGTTGCTACCCAAAGTGCCGTAGGAGGGAATGAAATAACATTTGAAATGAACACTTCAAATGTTACAGGATACTGGGATTATATGATTGGGAAAGGTTTAACAGACAGAGTTACGGTAGTTTTTCCAGTTACCGGAACCTTTGATTTTAAATATGTCGGGACCTTAGGTGCTGAGTTTTTTGAAAAAGTAATTCCAGTAGAAATCACAAAATTAGATTCTCCCGTAGCACTAGAATGGGCAGCCTTGTTGGGAGACGATGCGGTTGCTGGTCAAACATGGGTTTTTGATGGAACCTCTGGGGACAACGGGTTATGGTGGTATATGGCGTCCGGAGGACCAGAGAATGACCCTGTTTGGGATAGTGTATGGTGGAATGCTGGGGGAGGAGGTGATGCTCCAAGTGATGTAAACGGAAAAATGCATTTTGATTTAGATGGTGCCGCTAATTTTACTTATTATTCAGATGCAAATAGTGGTACTAATGAATTAGGAACATTTGTTTTGGATACGGATGGTATGACACTTAAAATAAATGGCAGCAATATTTTGGGATCAGAAGAACCTAGAGGAAACCCAGGAGGTAGCTACACAATTATTTCACTTACACCAGATAAAATGATTCTTTTTGTACCTGACAATGCAGGAGGTACTGGTTGGACTTGGATTTTTAAACCGGAGTAATAGGTAAAATATTTTTTATTAACCCTGTAATTTAAGTACAATTGTATACTTAAATTAAAAAAAAGGAAAGGGGGGGATTTTTTCTCCCTCTCCTTTATAATAACCATTTTATTCGTTTAAATTATCTGTTTCAGTATGATAC
>NVSD01000104.1 GCA_002401105.1 Flavobacteriaceae bacterium
AAATAATGAAACGTTAGTTTTATATACAGGGTGTTGCTTTTATTAGCAGCACCTTTTTTTTATACTTTTTCAAGAAATTAAGTAGTATCTTTAGTGCGATACTATAAAAAAATACTAAAAACAACAACACAATGCCAAGAGATAATTCGATAAAATCAGTATTAATAATAGGGTCAGGGCCTATTGTAATTGGACAAGCATGTGAATTTGATTATGCAGGTTCTCAAGCAATTAGATCGTTAAAAGAAGAAGGAATAGAAGTGACATTGATCAATTCTAATCCAGCTACTATTATGACGGATCCTAGTTTAGCTGATAATATTTACCTWAAACCRATTACCACMAAATCRGTTATCGAAATATTAAAAAAACATCCAAATATTGACTCTGTATTGCCTACCATGGGTGGACAAACAGCTTTGAACCTTTGTATAGAAGCACAGGACAAAGGTATTTGGGAAGATTTTAATATCGATATTATTGGAGTAAACATCGATGCTATTAATGTAACGGAGGATCGTGAGAAATTCCGTGAGTTGATGATCAAAATCGGAATTGGACAAGCACCTTCGCAAATAGCAGGTTCTTATTTAAAAGGAAAAGAGATTGCTCAGGAATTTGGTTTTCCTTTAGTAATTCGTCCTTCATTTACCTTAGGAGGTACTGGAGCTTCTATTGTGTATGAAAAAGAAGACTTTGATACCTTATTAAAAAGAGGACTTGAAGCTTCTCCTATTCATGAAGTTTTAATTGATAAAGCCTTATTAGGTTGGAAAGAGTACGAATTGGAATTACTACGCGATAAAAATGATAATGTTGTTATTATCTGTACCATCGAAAATATGGATCCTATGGGAATTCATACTGGAGATTCTATTACCGTAGSTCCAGCAATGACCTTGTCTGATACTACTTTCCAAAGAATGCGTGATCATGCCATTCACATGATGCGTAATATTGGAGATTTTGCAGGAGGTTGTAATGTACAATTTGCCGTGAGTCCAGACGAGAAAGAAGATATTATTGCCATTGAGATTAATCCTCGTGTTTCTCGTTCATCGGCATTGGCTTCTAAAGCAACGGGATACCCTATTGCAAAAATTGCTGCTAAATTAGCCATCGGATATCATTTAGACGAATTAAAGAATCAAATTACAAAAACTACTTCTGCCTTATTCGAGCCGACATTGGATTATGTAATTGTAAAAATACCACGTTGGAACTTCGATAAATTCGAAGGTGCTGAACGTACTTTAGGCTTACAAATGAAATCTGTAGGTGAAGTGATGGGAATTGGACGTTCGTTCCAAGAAGCTTTACAAAAAGCAACCCAATCTTTAGAGATTAACAGAAATGGATTGGGAGTAGATGGTAAAGGAGAAACCAACTACGAAACCATCRTGGATAAGTTAAAGAACCCTAGTTACGATCGTGTTTTTGTAATTTATGATGCTATTAGCCTTGGTATGTCCTTGACTAGAATTCATGAAATCACAAAAATTGATATGTGGTTCTTGAAAGAATACGAAGCATTGTTCTTTTTGGAAAGAGAAGTGACTACTAAAACATTAGACACGATTGATGCTGATTTAATGTTGGAAGCAAAACAAAAAGGATTTGCGGATCGTCAGATTGGTCATATGCTAGGTTGTTTAGAAAGCGAAGTGCGTGCTAAGCGTATGGAGCTAAATGTAAACCGTGTATTTAAATTAGTTGATACTTGTGCTGCGGAGTTTGATGCACAAACACCTTATTATTACTCAACGTTTGAGCAAAAAATGATAACTGCAGACGGTACATATTCTGATAATGAAAGTGTAGTTAGCGATAAAAAGAAAAYTGTAGTTCTTGGTTCAGGTCCTAACCGTATTGGTCAGGGGATTGAGTTTGATTACTGTTGTGTACATGGTGTATTGGCTGCTAAAGAAGCAGGTTTTGAAACCATTATGATTAATTGTAATCCAGAAACGGTTTCTACCGATTTTGATACAGCTGATAAATTATACTTCGAGCCAGTATTCTGGGAACATATCTACGACATCATCATGCACGAGAAACCTGAAGGGGTTATTGTACAATTAGGTGGTCAAACAGCTTTGAAATTAGCAGAAAAACTAGAGAAAAACGGAATCAAAATCATGGGGACTTCTTTCGAAGCCTTGGATTTAGCAGAAGATAGAGGTCGTTTTTCTGAATTATTACAAGAGTTAGATATTCCATTTCCGGAATTTGGAACTGCTACCACAGCTGACGAAGCCTTGGCAGTAGCAGATCATTTGAACTTTCCTATTTTAGTACGTCCATCGTATGTATTAGGAGGTCAAGGAATGAAGATTGTTATTAATAAGGAGGAGTTAGAGAAACATGTAGTTCAGTTATTACATAAAATACCTAACAATGTTTTATTATTGGATCATTATTTAGAAGGAGCGATAGAAGCGGAAGCAGATGCTATTTGTGATGGGGAAGATGTGTATATCATCGGAATTATGGAACATATAGAGCCTTGTGGAGTGCACTCTGGAGATTCTAATGCAACATTACCTCCATTTAATTTGGGAGAGTTGGTAATGCAACAAATAAAAGATCATACGGTAAGGATTGCAAAAGCATTAAAAACAGTAGGATTGATGAATATTCAGTTTGCAATTAAAAATGAAATTGTGTATATCATCGAAGCAAATCCAAGAGCTTCTCGTACGGTTCCATTTATTGCAAAAGCATATGGAGAACCTTATGTAAATTATGCAACTAAAGTGATGTTGGGAGTTAATAAAGTAAAGGACTTTACATTTAATCCTAAATTAGAAGGATTTGCTATTAAGCGTCCAGTATTCTCTTTCGATAAATTCCCAAATGTAGATAAGAACTTAGGACCTGAAATGAAATCGACAGGAGAAAGTATTTTATTTATCGACGATTTAAAAGATGATACTTTTTACGAATTATACGCGCGTAGAAAAATGTATTTGAGTAAATAAAAATAAGGNAGTTTATTCCTTRATAAATAAATCACCCATGCCATTAAGTGTTCTTAATAGTATGGGTGATTTTTTTKTGTTTTAATTTGAGTATTTTTTTACTCTTTAAGTCCTCCCGTTTCCCAATCGGTAAAAGCCTTAATTTGTGCAGTRGTCATACTGCCATTTTTTGGCATTGTTCCGTTTTCTACAAGATTAAYAAGTCCACGTTCTTCTGCGGCAGCTTTAACCATTGCATATGTGGTCAAAGACATTGGAGCATCATTTGTTGGAGTACTACCATGGCAACTAAGACATTTACTACTTACAATGGCTTTTATAGTATTTGTATAGGTGATTTCTCCTGAAGTTGGTGGGTCAGGTGTAATTTCGTCATCATCACTACCAGAACARCTAGTCCATAGTAGCGTTAGAATAATTAATGTAAAAGTGATTAGCTTGCTTTTCATAATAGTTGAGTTAGTTTCCACGTTAGTCGTAAATGCTCAACTTAGATTACAAAATAAGAAATATAGTTTAAGGTGGCGTCCTCAATAATGATGCCTAACTTTCATGATTTCACGGTTTTAAAAGATTTAGTGATTTCGTAATTGTGAAAAGTGACCTATTTAACGAAAACGTTTTWGTGATATAATTCAACTAAAAAACGATTTATCGAATAAAAAGGAGGTTAAAAATGACTTTACTGGTGTTTTTCGCAAGAAAATTGACATAAAATTTTAAAGGTCTAACCAACCTATATTCCTCTTAATATTCCACGGTTTTTATAAAATCAAAAGGTTCCAAATGTTACATATATTCCAAGGGTTATTTTTTATTACTTGTAACTATCTAAYATTCAAGTGTTAAAGAGTTTTATTTTAAGTGGTTTTAAATAGGTTTTTCAGTTTTTTTGCTGATATATGTCATTTAAAACCACTCTTTGTTCTTCTAATTTTACCATGCTGAATGTTTTAGCAATAAATAAAGAATTTGCAAATACGGTGGAGTTTCTTCAAAGTTACTGCAAATTATGAGAATTAAATGTAATTTTATGAGACAAGACTTTCCAAAATTGATTTGTGATGCCAATGAGGCAGTAGCACGAATCGCGCATAAAACCAACGAGGTTTGTGCGATTTATCCAATTACACCTGCATCTCCAATGGGAGAACATGTAGATGTATATAGTTCTAATGGAGAAAAGAATATCTGGGACAATGTTCCTACAATTGTTGAGTTGCAAAGTGAAGGTGGTGCTGCAGGTACTGTACACGGATCTTTACAAGCAGGAGCTTTAACTACAACTTTTACAGCATCGCAAGGGTTATTATTAATGATCCCTAATATGTATAAAATGGCAGGTGAATTATTACCAGCTGTTATCCATGTTGCTGCAAGAACTATTGCTACACATGCATTATCTATTTTTGGTGATCATTCAGATGTAATGGCGGTGCGTCAAACTGGTTTTGCTATGTTATTTGGTAACTCAGTGCAAGAAGCGCAAGATTTTGCTTTAATTACTCAGGTTGCTACTTTAAAAACAAGAATACCTTTCTTAAATATTTTTGATGGTTTTAGAACGTCTCATGAGATTTCTAAAATTGACGGAATTACTGATGATATTATCAAAGCGATGATGCCAGAGGATAAGATCATGGAACATAAAAAACGTTCTTTAGATCCAGACAGTCCAAAATTAAGAGGTACTGCACAAAACCCAGATGTATTTTTCCAAGCACGTGAAGCTGCAAACGGATATTATGCTGCGGTTCCAGGAATTGTTCAGGACACAATGGACGAATTCTACGAACATACAGGACGTCGTTATAATTTATTCGATTATGTAGGACATCCAGAAGCAGAGAAAGTAATTATTATTATGGGATCTGGTAGTGGAGCTGTTCAGGAAGCTATCGATACTATGGTAGCTAATGGAGAGAAAGTAGGTGTATTATTTGTACGCTTATACCGTCCATTCTCTATCAAGGATTATATTGCAGCATTGCCAAAATCTGTAAAGAAAATTTCAGTATTAGATCGTACTAAGGAGCCAGGAAGTATTGGAGAGCCTTTATATGTTGATATTGTAAACGCAATGGTGGAAAACGGAGAGGTGTTACCTACAATCGTTGGAGGTCGTTACGGTTTATCTTCTAAAGAATTTACACCTGCAATGGTAAAAGGAATTTTTGATGCATTRGATGCTGAAACTCCTAAAAATCAYTTTACTGTTGGTATTAATGACGATGTTTCTCATACAAGTTTAACATACGATTCTAGCTTTATTGCTAAAAGTACTACTAAAAACTGTATGTTCTACGGATTAGGTTCTGATGGTACAGTAGGTGCAAATAAAAACTCAATTAAAATTATTGGTGAAACTACTGATAATTTTGTACAAGGTTATTTTGTATACGATTCTAAAAAAGCGGGTGCACAAACTGTATCTCACTTACGTTTTGGACCAGATAAAATTAATTCGACTTATTTAATTGATGAAGCTGATTTTATTGCTTGTCATCAATTTAGTTTTGTGAGTAAATACAAAGTATTAAAGCACGCAAAACAAGACGGTATTTTCTTATTAAACTCTCCTTTTGATAAATATAAKGTTTGGAAAGAATTACCAAAAGATATGCAACAAACCATTATCGATAAAAACTTAGATTTTTATGTAGTGGATGCAACTAAAGTAGCTAAAGAAGCTCATTTAGGAAAACGTACCAATACAGTACTTCAAACTTGTTTCTTCGCTATTTCTGGTGTAATTGAAAAAGATGCAGCGATTAAAAAAATTAAGGATGCTATTGTAAAATCTTATTCTCATAAAGGAGAAAAAGTTGTTGAAATGAACTTTCATGCAGTAGATAAATCATTAGAAAACCTTGAAAAAGTAGAATATCCAAGACATACAACTAACGAAAAAGGATTAATTCCTATGATGGTTGGTGATGCGGATGTGTTTGTAAAAGAAATTTTAGGAACTATTTTAGCAGGAAATGGTGATGACTTACCAGTAAGTGCATTCCCTGTAGACGGAACATTCCCTACAGGAACTACTCAGTTCGAAAAACGTGGTATCGCAGATGTTGTGCCAGTTTGGGACGATGCCGATTTATGTACGCAATGTAACAAGTGTGTGGCTATTTGTCCTCATGCTGCTATCCGTGCAAAAGTGGTGAATAACGATTTATTAGTGGCAGCACCACAGGATCTTAAACGTGTTCCTGCTATTGGTCGTCCATTTATTAAAGAGCAAGACTCTTATATTTTACAAGTATCTCCTCAGGATTGTACKGGWTGTGATTTATGTGTRSMWGTTTGTCCAGCWGWRRRTAAAGAARWWGCWARYTYRWWWGCAATTAATNTTAGNWRAAAAAKYRKWWGTAGAARAAGTWGAARAYRWAMAYTGGGAYTWCTTTATWGATYTWCCAGAYTACGATMGWAMARAATTRRWAAYWKSAWCTGTTAAAGGRTCWCAATTYTTASARCCWTTRTTTGARTTCTCWGGAGCWTGTTCWGGWTGTGGTGAAACACCATACATYAAAYTARTTACYCAATTATWTGGWGAYAGTATSWYMATTGCAAATGCWACTGGTTGYTCWTCWATWTATGGAGGTAACTTACCAACTACTCCTTATACTACTAATAAATTTGGTCGTGGACCGGCTTGGGCAAATTCATTATTTGAAGACAATGCAGAGTTTGGACTTGGTTTACATTTAGGATTGGCTAAGAAGCAAGAAATTGCAGTAAGCTTATTAAAATCATTGGAAAGTAAAATCGGTAGCACTTTAGTAAATGCTATGATGGACAATCCAGAAGATAATGAAACGACTAAAGAGTTGAAATTCGCACAAATTGATGAGTTAAAAGAAATTTTAAAAACCATTGATGAACCTGAAGCGAAGAAATTACTAGAATTAATCGAATATTTACGTAAGAAAACAGTTTGGATATTTGGTGGAGACGGATGGGCTTATGATATCGGATACGGTGGTGTAGATCACGTATTGGCATCAGGAGAAAACATTAATATCTTAGTAATGGATACAGAAGTGTACTCTAATACTGGAGGTCAAATGTCTAAAGCAACTCCATTAGGAGCCTCTGCTAAATTTGCAATATCAGGAAAACGTAGTTCTAAGAAAAACTTAGCAATGCAAGCAATTTCTTACGGAAACGTATATGTTGCTCAAATTGCAATGGGAGCCAAGGATTTACAATCTCTAAAAGCTATTCAGGAAGCGGAAGCGTATCCAGGACCATCATTAATTATTGCATATTCTCACTGTGGAGARCAYGGWTAYGACYTWAAAYATGGTGCAMMACAACAAACYATTGCTGTTGAAACWGGWTATTGGCCATTGTTCAGATTTAATCCWTTAGCACCTAAAGGTAAAAGRTTYAAATTRGACWGTAARGAAGCRACTGCACCACTAAGTAARTTTATGTACAACGAAACTAGATTTACACGTGTGGTTAAGGACAATCCAGAATTGGCAAAACAATTATTGGATCAAGCGCAAGAGGAGTCAGAAACTCGTTGGGAACGCTTAGAAATGTTTAAATCTATCTAGTAGTTATACTTAGATTTTCATAAAATTAAAAAACGTTAGAAATTTATTTTTCTAGCGTTTTTTTTGTAAATTTATTGAGTGTTATATCGATACAGTTTTATTGATATAATTATTCCCAAAGAAGTATAATAACGCTAATAGTTATGACAATGATGAAATTAAGATCAGACGCTTTTTTTAAAGAAGGCGTAAAAAAATTGAAACAAGCCAACGAGGAATTATTTAAACCAGAAGAAGATATTGTGGCTTATTCTGTATGTAAGAATTCACAATTTTCCCTAGACAATCTGCTAAGAGGTTTTTTACTTTCCAATAAAATAGACCCATCTCAGGATGATTCTATAGAGAGCCTACTTAAAAAGTGTATTAAAATAGATGCAAAATTCGAAAAAATAGATATTGGAATGATTACTTGTAGTGGTCATAAAATAGACAGTAGATATTGTACAGGGGTAAAAACGGTATTGGCATGTTTTGATGCAGCGGATAGTGTGGATACTTTACTTAGAAAAGCTAAAATGTATTCCTAAGTTTTTGACTGATTATTTAGTGTAAAAAAGTATATTTGCCTAAAATTATTAGYATGAATTACATTTTGTTCGACGGAGCAGTTCGAAATAGTTTACTACCATTTACTTATACGCGSCCTGTGGCAGATATCCGTATTGGAATCTTGACCATACGCGAGAAATGGGAAAACCGATTGGGAACAACCACCACCACTTTAACWGAGGAATATTTAGAAGCTAAATATCCTATGGTAGAAATGGAACAAAATGTGATGATTAATGCTTCTTTTCTACCCAAYGAYACMTTGATAGAATTGGTAGAAAATTTATCTAAAAATCAAGCTATTTTTAAAGGGGACGAAGTCATTGCCTTTTATACTTCAGAAGAACAGGAAGAAGTTSAKTKKGAWRWKKAWGAWSAARKWGAAKWWRMSGMKKATSTGMTTCAWMTKMAGYWTRMTTSRGAMWTGTTKSSYWWARRCKMRRAWSCMWTWCWRKWARWWWWKGATTWMWYAACAGAAGATAGAACATCTCAAAAAATTCCAGATAGTGTTCATGCTATCAATCCAGAAAATATTTTTATAGAACCAGGAGCCACCGTTCATTTTTCATCATTAAATGCTGAGAAAGGACCTATTTATATAGGGAGCGATGCTTTAATAATGGAAGGGTCCTTAATTAGAGGCCCATTTGCTATGTGCGATAATGCTGTAGTAAAAATGGGAGCTAAAATTTATGGAGCCACTACCTTAGGACCTGCCTGTAAAGTAGGAGGGGAGTTGAATAATGTGGTGATGTTTGCTAACTCTAGCAAAGGACACGATGGCTATTTAGGAAATGCGGTGTTGGGAGAATGGTGTAATTTAGGTGCTGACACTAACAATTCCAATCTTAAAAACAATTATGCAGAAGTAAGAGTGTGGGACTACGAAACCAAACGATTTGCCAAGACGGGACTACAATTTTGTGGTTTAATGATGGGAGACCATTCTAAATGTGGAATCAATACCATGTTTAATACAGGAACGGTAGTCGGAGTGAGTGCCAATATATATGGTAGTAATTTCCCTAGAAACTACATCCCCTCTTTTAGTTGGGGAGGTGCCGCAGGATTTACCACCTACCAAATTGATAAAGTACTAGAAACGGTAAAATTAGTATTGGCACGTAAAAATGTTGATTTTGATGAAGTAGAAGCTCAAATTTTGACCGACGTTTTTGAAATTACATCGGCCAATCGTAATTTTTAACGTTTTCGTTTAGAGGCTTCTTCTGTTTTACTAGATCCAGAAATAGATCTGTTTAGTACTTCTAATTCTGTTCTGGTAAAACTTCTATAGCTTCCAGGTTTTAAGTTACCCAAGGCTATATTCATAATTCGGATGCGCTTTAATTTAGTTACTTCGTAGCCTAAAAAAGTACACATACGTCTAATTTGTCTGTTTAATCCTTGTGTTAGTGTAATGTTGAATGTAAAATCATTCACTTTTGTAACCAAACACTTGTCAGATACGGTGTCCAAAACTGGAACTCCATTTCCCATTTTTTTAATAAAAGAACTTGTTATTTTTTTACTAACTGTTACAAGGTATTCTTTCTCGTGATTATTTTTAGAACGCAGAATCTTATTTACAATATCTCCGTCGTTGGTCATAAATATCAAACCTTCGCTTGGTTTATCCAATCGTCCTACGGGGAAAATACGCTCAGGATGATTGATATAAGAAACTATATTTTGTCTAATTTTAGTGTCGGTGGTACATGTAATGCCAACAGGTTTGTTAAAAGCTAAATAAATAGGTTCCACTTCTACGGTAATAATTTGTCCATGAATACTGATGGAATCACTAGGAGTCACTTTTACTCCAAGGCCTACCGGTTTTCCATTTACTTTAACAGATCCATTCTCAATTAATTTGTCAGCAGCTCTTCTAGAACAATATCCAGTTTCAGAAATAGCCTTATTCAATCTTTTTAATTCCATTTAACTAATCACATTATATATAGGTGCAAAGATAAATATAAATTTAATGAGGTTTGTTTTTTATTGATTTATAATTCTTAATAGTTTTACCTCTGTCTATGGCTATATTTTTCAATGTGTTGTGTTTTTTTTGTAAATTATTAATAATA
>NVSD01000105.1 GCA_002401105.1 Flavobacteriaceae bacterium
ATAGGACATACCGCCACTACGCGTTATGGTGAAATCCTACCTATTAATGGAGGAAATCTATGGAATTTAGATACTGGTGCCGCTTTTTACGGAAAGTTAACGGGAATGGATGTGGAGACAAAAGCTTTTTTTCAGAGTGATGTGGTGATGGAATTATATCCAGAGGAAATGGGAAGGAATTAATGGACAAGAAATAGCGGTTTGGATGTTGGTCCAAACCGCTATTGCCTTGCTACTTTGTTGATGCTAGTCTTTAGATTTTATTTATTTGCTGATGGACCATCACAATCCTCTAATCCCATTGATGATAGACAGGCCTTTCTGATTGGTTCCACGGCATCATTTAGTGATTGGAATCCGAAATCTATTCCAGCGATTGTTCTTAAAGGACGGCTTCCTGTAGGACTGTTAATCAAATTCTCAAAAATTTTCACTACAATCATAGGATCTGTTGGTGCTTTTTCGTCGGCAAACATACCTTTGACTTGTTCACCAAAACCATTATAAAATTCTTCAACATGTTTGTATGCGGAAGAAATTTTCTCATTGGTGGCAGGAATCATATTTCCGAAAAAGTTTGTTGAGAATGGACCTGGTTCAACAATCACAACATCTATACCTAGAGGCGCCAATTCATAGCGCATTGCTTCACTTAGTCCTTCTAGTCCCCATTTACTGGCATGGTAAACACCAAATCCGGGAAAAGCCCCTCGTCCCGCAATGGAACTTACCTGTATAATTAATCCAGATTTACGTGAACGCATCCCAGGAAGCACAGCTTTTGCAACCCGAAGGGTGCCTACTATATTTATATCTAATTGTTCTAGACATTGTGCTGATGAGAAAGCCTCTACAGGACCTCCGTATCCAAATCCTGCATTATTTATAAGCACATCTACTATAGAAATATTAGCAACAGCCAAATTAACACTTTCATCTGAAGTTACATCCAGTTCCAGTACCTCTAGTTGTAAGTTATTTGAACTTGAATACTCCCTCAATTCAGTTGCTGAATCTGCATTTTTTCCGCTAATATTTCTCATTGTGGCATACACATGGTGCCCTTTTTTAGCCAAGTATTTGGCGGTGCTATACCCGAAGCCTGAACTACATCCTGTAATAAGTATTTTTTTCATAATGTTATATAATTAAGTGAAAGTTAAATAATGTATWTGTTATTATGTATTTCTATTCAGTGCTTAATTACCGCCAAACTGATTGGCTAGGATTGGTAGTGGATAAATGAATTACAATTTTCCGTTAGGAATTAATTGTTGTTTTTTACAATAGCGGGGACTGCAGAATGAATTACATGTTGTGTTTGGCGGTTGTTTTTGCCAAGCATTATTTTTCGATTTGGGAATTCAGAATTTCAGACTCCGTTTAGATAAAAGTTTAAGAGTAGGATTTCCTTTTTTTTCCTTTATACAGCGTTAATTCTCTTGGGGTTGTGAGGATGTGAGGTTTTGTCAGCAGGTTGATTCAAAAATTTCTTAGCACTTTAGTAGTTTCCATAACGTATATTGAACTCCTTAAAATAACACGAATTTATTCATCTCTTTAATGACAGCCGACGGATATAAATCCACACTACAAACAATACAGGAAGTGTATTTATTTGATTTACAGTGCTTTTTTAGGTGTTTTGTTTATTATTTTGTTAAAGGTACCCAATTCTTTTTACTTCTTAAGTGGATCGGATTTTTTTTATTTTTTTCAAAGGTTTCTGAGTAAACGATAATTGGGGACTAGAGATTTTGAATTGTTTAAAGAGGTATTCTTTTTAAAGTGTGTATTTATTGGATTCGGTTGATTTTTTTATTAACAATTCCCAAACAGTAACACAGTGAATTTAAAAACAGTATGTATAAAAAGGGAGAGGTTCTACTTGGCTCTTTTCGTGGCTAATACTTAGTTGTTTAACGCTTATTCGTACATGCTGGCTTTACTTCTGCTAGAGGGGTGGTGACGGAAAGTTATGCGCCTAATTTTTGTTGGGACCGTACCTTATGGGAATGTGCTTTTGCAATGGATCCTACTTTAAAAATTACAGATAAAAGATATCCAGAACGCTTAAAATTATACAAAGAAATTTATATAGGACATACYGCCACTACGCGTTATGGTGAAATCCTRCCTATTAATGGAGRAAATCTWTGGAATTTRGATACTGGTGCCGCTTTTTAYGGAAAGTTAACGGGAATGGATGTGGAGACAAAAGCTTTTTTTCAGAGTGATGTGGTGATGGAGTTATATCCTGAGGAAATGGGAAGGAATTAAAAAAAGGTGCCACTTTGAAGATTGCTCAGTGACACCATTTTTATGTGAATTTAGAATTTATTTATGTACAAGTGATGTGTTACTTGTTTCAAAATATAGTTGGGGATATCACTCAATGTAAATAGATGCTAGCACTTAGATCTACAGCGATATTCCTTTGGGTTTTACTGTGGTTTATGTGTATTGCGTTTTAATTATTTATAGTGTTTTCTTTTTTTAGATAGGTATCAAGAAACTTAAGTATCCTTGAAAAGGCTTCGGTCTGATTTTCTTTTTTTACAAAACCATGGCCTTCATCTTCAAATAATACATATTCTACGGGAACTCCRTTTGCTTTTATTCCTGCTACAATTTCATCGGATTCTACTTGGAGTACACGAGGGTCTTTTGCTCCTTGTAGTACCATTAAAGGTTTGGTAACTTTGTCGGTATGGAACAATGGTGATATTTTTTTCAATCGTATAGAATCTGCCGAATATGGATTCCCGAGTTCTTTATATAAGGCTGTCTTGTATGATTCCCACCATGTAGGAATACTTTTTAAGGTACGTATCCAATTGGTAACTCCATACATATTTACACCGACTGCAAATTCCTCAGGAGTGTATGTCAATGCTGCCATGGTCATATATCCACCATAAGAACCTCCAATGATTCCAATTTTTTCTCCGTCGATCTCTGCTTGATTTGCCAGCCAATTTTTACCTTCAATACAATCTTGTAGGTCTTTTTCGCCATGATTTAAATCATCCATTTGATAAAAAGTCTTTCCATATCCGCTACTCCCACGGTTATTTACTGCTAATACAGCATAGCCATGATTTACCAAGAATTGTGTCATAGAACTAAAGCGTTGTTTCGATTGGCCTCCTGGACCGCCATGAACAAGTACTAACGCTGGTACTTTGTTATTTGCAGTGGCTTGGTGTGGTAGATAATAAATTGCTGGAATTTCTACACCATCAAAAGACGGGTATCTAATTACTTTTGCATTCACTAAATGGGAAACATCAATGTCTTTGTTCAGTACATGAGTAAGTTGTTTGAGTGCTTTTKATTTTAAATTATACGAAAATAAATTAGAAGGACGATCGGATCCACCCACATACAAACGCATCATGGTTTCGTCTCTAGAAAAACTAACATTTGTAATGCTGCTACCTTCA
The DNA here is from genome assembly GCA_002401105.1 of Flavobacteriaceae bacterium. Taxonomy (GTDB): domain Bacteria; phylum Bacteroidota; class Bacteroidia; order Flavobacteriales; family Flavobacteriaceae. The sequence continues at coordinate 3,447 of NVSD01000105.1, forward strand.
AAATTAGGTAGGACAATGTTTTTATCTGTGGCTAAGTTTTTTACTTCTATAACATTTTTAGCATCTTCATTAATATACGTAATACTATATGTACCATGAGTGGTGAAGAAGCTAGCACTAATATCCCACGATTTTTCTAATATTTTTTCTTTTTCCTGTGTGGCAATAGTATATTTCATTAAGTATGAAAATTCGGCACCGTTATCTGTGGTGTAATAGAAATTTTCTCCATCCAGGGAAAAGTCCTGTGCAGCGTTTCCACATTGTGTGTCATTAAGCTGAGTCATTTTTTGAGTTTTGATATTGTAAAGGAACAAATCAGCATCGTTGGTGTTGACACTTTTAGATAATGACAATGTGTTTTTATCATTTGAAATAGCTACAACATTAAGTCCGTCGTTGTTTTGATATACAAGTTTAGAAGTAAAGGAAGTTATATCCATTTCATAGAGATCCATATACCGTGGATTTCTTTTGTTGGACCCAAAATAAAAACTTTTTTCATCGTGAGACCAGCCATAAAATCCTGCTCTAGCACCTTTGTCAGGTGTTAATTCAGTTATTGTTCCGTCTATATCTCTTAGGTAAATATGAAAAATTTCATCGCCATTTCCATCAGCTCTATATAGCATACGCTCATCATTTGGGAAATAGGAGATTGCAAATATGGAGGATGAATCGGATGCTGTAATAGTTGTATAGGTTCCTCCTGTACTTGGAATTGTGTACATATTATAGATTCCAGATTTGTTACTGGAGACTAATAATTTTGAGTTGTCAGGAGAGAAACTTCCACCGAAAACAGACTCATTATCCATAAATTGCTGAATAGAGTATTGTTTGATTTTTTTTTGGACAATCTTGGTTTCTTTACTGCAAGAAATTAGAAGCATCACAGCCACGATGGCTAAGGAGATAGTTTTCATAATAATAGTAAATTTATTTGTTGATTGATATATTAAATGCATGATAGCTGTTATGTCTCAATAATGATACAGACTGTTTTTGAAAAAAAACTATACAATATTGCTGGGGGAGTGGTATTACTAATGTATGTTCCGTGTGTAGTGTTCATATGTTGATTGATAACTAGGCGTTTTAGTATAATTTTATAGTGTTTTTTGTAAACAAACGGACATTTTATGTTACTTGAATAGTACCTAACTAATGTACTAAATTTTTAGATTGATAGGGATTAAACGAAGGATTAGTTAGTGTCACCTATGTTTTAATTACAGGAACCTTCTTTTTATGTTGCTTATTTGACTTGAAATAAACCATTGTTATTTGTCAAAATTTGCCTTTCAGGATTCATTTTTTTCGATTTGTATGGAATTGTAAAGTAAAACGATGAACCTTTTCCAATGTTACTTTCTACCCAAATCTCACCACCGTGTTTTTCTACAAACTCCTTACATAATATTAAACCAAGTCCTGTTCCTCTTTCATTTTCTGTTCCTGGTATTGCTGTGTATTCTCCAATTTTAAATAACTTAGATTGTATCTCTTTGGGAATTCCTATCCCGGTGTCGCTTATGATTATACCAACAAATTTATGTTGGTTATCTTCAGGAACTAAAAATGTTTTGATAGTAATTTCACCGGATTTACGGGTATATTTTATCGCATTCGATAATAAATTTCGAATAATTGTAGCAAGCATATTAACATCGGATTCGATATAAATATCGTTTGATATTTGATTTATTAAGTGAATGGATTTATTTTCTGCGGCTTGCTTTGCAATGTCACACACTTCTTTGGTTTTTAAGTAAAGATTTGTTTTTACAGGATTAAAAACAATTACTCCTGTTTGTGATTGGGACCATTGAAGTAAATTATTAACTAATTTATAAGTGTTTTCTAAGCCTTGATGGATACAATTAATAAAAAGTTTCTTTTTTTCGGTATTATATTCATCAAATTTATCATTAAATATTTTCGAGATTCCCAGTAAGCTGTTAAATGGACTTTTTAAATCGTGTGCAATTATTGAAAAGAACTTATCTTTTGTGGCGTTACTTTCGAGTAATTTAATGGCTGATTTTTTTAGAGATTCCTCAGTTTTTTTACGCTCGGTAATATCTAAATGTGTTCCTGACATTCGTAAGGGGCTACCGTTTTTATCTCTTTTTACTATTTTGGCACAGTCTAAAATCCATTTTAATTGACCACTTTTTGTAAGCATTCTGTATTCTAGTTGATGAAAGGTAGTATTGCCTTCGAGGAGGTCTTTTATTGATGCCAATGCCTTGTCAGTGTCTTCATGATAAATAAAGTCTGTCCATTGATTTACTGTTAATTTTATTTCTTCATAGGTGTAACCTAACATTTCTGCCCAACGCCTATTTCGTTTCACCTCGTTGGTTTTAATATTCCAATCCCAATAGCCCAAATCACTTCCGTGTAACACAAAATCTAATTGTTCTTTGTCTTCTTCGGTCTTTTTTTTTGATTTGATTAATTCTTGTTCTGCTTCTATCTGTTTTGTGATGTCAATAATTACACCTTCATAGTGTGTTATTTTTCCCGTTTCATCCTTTATAATATAGGTTTCATCTTTGATCCATTTTATGTGACCTGATTTACTGATAATCCTATAGGGTTCGTGGGTAAATGAATTTGATCCTATTATACAGTGGAACTCTAATTCTTGGCTTACTTTTAATAGGTCCTCTTTATGAATCGTTTGACCGTAATTAATTTTTTTTGATAAAAAGTCGTCGTATGTATATCCGAAAATTTTGGAAACATTTTTAGATACAAATGACACTGGGCAGTTTTCTAGATGCTGCCAATGAAATATGACTACGAGACTACTTTCAATAACTTTGTTTGTTTTTGCAAGGATAGCTACTTGTTTTTCTAATTCTTTATACGTCGGTTTCATCTTATTAGGGCTATTATTAGGAGCGAACGGGTTTGTGTATGATTTGACTACTCAAAAATCATTGTTTTAGAGCTATAGGGATGCTATTGTAACGATTTTTTTTGTGTTAAATGATTTAGTAAATGAGTTATTTAGCAGGTACATTTGAGTTGAAGATGTSTMTAAATAATTTCCATTTTCCATCATTTTTTTTCCAGAGTACAATATATTTTCCTTGATACACGACAGCTTCGTCTGCGAATAGGGATAATTCTCCTTCCTCAGTGATAAGATTTTCCATGCCCCAGACATCAATTGTTTTCAGGTTAACACTAGAAATTCCGGATTTCATTATTCCTGAGAGGGCTGATTGAATATTTTTTCTTCCGGTTATTGCAGGAGCTCCATTATTCATAAATTTTGCATCTTGCGTATATAAACTTGCTAAGCCTATGGAGTCAGCCGCTGCGAAGAGTACTTGAAATTCTTTATTAGCAGCTACAATTTCTGCCTTGGCAGTTTCCAAATTAAATAAGGGAACAAGAGCTACTTTACTATTTTCTTCTACTTTTTTGTTACAACAGCTACTGAAGGAAACGAACAATAGAGTCACAGCAATTACTGTCAAAAATTTTGTTGGATTTTTCATTGTTTTGTTTTTTAATGGATACCTGCGCTCATCGGTTTTCGGCTTCTCCGTGAATGCACTACTTAATTTTTTCAAATTMAAATATAATCCTCCCATAANTTTTTTTTGGGGAAGCACAAGAACTGAACTAATAACTATTTTAATTTAGATTGGGCTGAGGCGTTAACCTTAAATAGGGTTTGATTTCTGTATGTCCTTTTGGAAATAATTTGGGAATTTCATCATTTGAAACATCAGGAACAATTACACAAGGATCACCATTATTCCAGTTAGCTGGAGTCGCAACTTTATGATAAGCGGTGAGTTGTAAGGAATCAATTACTCTTAATAATTCATTAAAATTCCTACCTGTAGAGGCTGGATACGTAAGCATTAATTTTACTTTTTTATCAGGTCCTATCACAAATACAGATCTTACAGTTAGTTTGCTGTCTGCATTAGGATGTATCATGTCATATAACATGGCTATTTCGCTGTTTTCATCAGCAATTATTGGGAAGTTTACGGTGGTGTTTTGTGTCTCGTTAATATCCTTTATCCACCCGTTATGCGATTCGAGACCATCTACACTTAAGGCTACCACTTTTACATTCCTTTTGTCAAACTCCGTTTTATACTTTGCTACAGTTCCTAACTCCGTTGTACAAACGGGGGTATAGTCTGCTGGATGGGAAAATAGGATTCCCCAATCATCACCGAGCCAATTATGAAAATTAATTTCTCCTGCTGTAGTTTGTGCTGTGAAGTTGGGAGCTTCATCCCCTAATCTAATCGTGCTCATATTATTTAGTTTTAAATTAATATTTAGGTCTAAATTTATTTATGGGGACGGTCCTCTAATTGGGGGAGCTAAGAGATATTATATTGCTTTTTACTATTTTTATATTCGCAGTTATATTAAGTACAAATACGTGTGTATTATTAGTATAGATTTATTTTYTTCAAGTAAAGTTACTTAATTATTCTATTTGATGCAAGTCTACTTTTCTTAGGAGAACGTTTTTGAATGATAAAGTCCGTGTGTGCTTAAATAAACAGAAAGCTATGAATGTCAATGTTTTGTATTGAAAATCCATCAGAAAATGTTCTGTTTCATGGCATTAGGTAGATAGATGCCATCGCTACATCATCTACATTTATCATGGAAAATAAGAGTAGATTATTTGTATTATATTTAGAATACCTCAATCTTTCAGTATTGAAAATAGCTAACTTTTGATTTGTGTGCCCAGTGTGGCTAACTTTTAATGACCTAAACTAGTTGATTTATCTAGAGGGTTCAACTGTTTAAAAGTAGGAGGGTGCTAACTAATTATATTCAAGAATTATTTTATTTTTAGTGTTTGTTTTTTACACTTATTTTTAAAATGGCTACAACAGTTTCTATATGTTTGCTGCGAGTAAGTCCGTAAAATAATTTACGATGAGACNTCTTACTGGCGGTTTTAATTAAAGGTATTAAACAATGAATTAAGGGGGAAAACCCCTATTAATTATTGCTATTGTGTGCTTTCTTTATTTTATATCACAATTATAACATTTCCTACTTTCTCTCCACGTAGCACATATTCATAGGCTAAGTTTATTTCTTCCAATAAAAATTCTCTGTCTATAACAGGTTTGAATGTTTCTTTTCTCAAAAGTTCCATGATATAGGGTATTGTTTGTTTTGTGCTAAATGGAACAGGGAAGATTACTTTTTTATTCTTTGAAATGGAAGTTGTAAGTGCATAATATAGATTTTGAGAATAAGGCCCCAATTCTGAAGATATGTAAATACCTTTTTCTTTTAATAAGGGTTTACATTTTCCAAAAGTACTTTTTCCTACAGCATCAAATATAAAGTCGTACATAACTTTATCGTTTGTGAAATCTTTTTGGGTGTAATCATAAATTTTATCAGCACCTAAAGACTTCATTAAGTCGATGTTTTTTGTATTACAGGTTACGGTAATTTGGACATCATATTGCCTGACAAATTGCAAGAGAGCAGAACCAATGGCTCCAGTTGCTCCATTAATCAAAATTTTATGTCCCGGTTGAATGGCGACTTTATGAATAAAAGTATAAGCATAATGAGCGCCTTCCAAACTTGCAGCGGCTTGCTTATAATTTATGTTTTCAGGCATTAGAAATAGGTTTCCTACTTCTGTTGTGATAAATTCAGCATGTGATTCTGAACCTGTGTCGTTAAAACCGAATATTTTATCTCCAATCTTAAATGACTTCACATTTTTTCCTAATGCTATTATTTCACCTGCAAAATCTGTCCCAATTATTATTTTYCKRGGTTTAAAYAGCCCTAAAACAAATCTCATAATAAATGGTTTTGCKGTGAGGTTTGCACAGTCTGTTCTGTTAACGGTGGTMGCAGAAATCTTTATTAAAACCTCATTGTTCTTCGGTTTTTGTTTCTCAATATTCTCAATTTTTATTTGATTTGGAGAWSSAWMGKWTYKAMRWATYKWSSMWKKMAWWYWYYKYSWWYWTMRKKKTRRTTRACGRKMTWYMWKYYSAKRMMTTAAGAAAAAAAAGGGGGATGCATACCTGTTTTTTAGAATAACATAACCTGCTATTTTTGATGCGTGGCTAGCATTAATTTTGCTATTGGGTGAATTATTTCTTGTCTAAAATCTTCATCGTAATCACAATTAGCCAATAAAACCAATCCGATTTTTTCTGAGGGTATCATCAATAAATAACTCCTAAATCCTCTGTCTCCTCCATAATGCCCAATAGTTTTTTTAGAATTAATGTCACCTAACTGAAACCCAAAGCCAATGTATGGATTTGCCTTAAAACTAGGCGAAATCATTGTTGAATATTGATTATTTAAATCGCGAGCAATCCAATTACCGTTACTGGTGGTGTTGTTGGCCTCAAGGGTAATCTTGCAACTGATGGCGCCATTGTGAAAGTGGCCGGTATGGAACGCCTCGAATTCACGGGTCCTGCACGTTGCTTTGATTCTGAAGAAGATGCTTTTGAAGCAGTCACTAACCGTGATTACAAGGAAGGTGAAGTTTTGGTCATCCGCTATGAAGGACCAAAAGGCGGCCCTGGTATGCGCGAAATGCTCTCAACCACTGCAGCCCTTTACGGGCA
>NVSD01000106.1 GCA_002401105.1 Flavobacteriaceae bacterium
GAGCCGGGCGGGTTACGCGCCGCCATATACAGCGAATAGAACAGCCGATCGACGATATTGGCGCGCTTGACCACGTAGCCCATGAACAGGAATTCGTCAAARRTRGTTTCGAAGTTTTTTCCGTTCAATTCAGTRCTYACYTTAATMGTAAAGTAATAMTCWCCAGGACCAAAWTTATTWSCATCKGCAATRATRATTCTACCWGCRGTRCTGTAATCAAKTTCWTCYGCAGTWAMRTCTACATTGTCWATGGTTACRKCGCTCATAAAAGTTKCGTCCARTRRTTCKCCRTCACCATCCTTACCTGAAATTATTTCRTAGGTAGGAACAAGRTYGTTWGTGTCMACATGTGGAATTCCMGATTTTARTTTACTGAATTCTCTTGCATTCAAGATATCAGCATATAATAAATCGGCTGGGTTGCCATAGGACGCAGGGTCCGTATTTGGCATAAATGTATCCTCATTACAGCTCTTTAGTGCTATAATCATGAGGAACGCGGTTAAGAAATAAAATGTTTTTTTCATAATTAATAGGATTAATTTAGGAAATGGTCATTATAAAAGGATCGTGGGTATTGACTTAATTGATTCCTTTATAATGCATGTTTCATTTAAATTAAGATTAGGTTAATGAATGATGTTATTTGATTCTGTAAATCTCTCCTTTTGTTTCGTTAAAATGAGGGATATATCGTTCTATGAAAGGGAACAAATTGTTCGAAAACGTTGTATTAAAGAGGTTAAATAGGTTTTTGTGTGTTTAACTAGTTGAAAATGAGCTGAAAGTTGTTTGTGTGCTTAAATCGAATAATAAGACTAATTAGTGTTTTAATTACTGTCTAGGAATACTCTTTTATTTAAATAAGGGGAGGTAARGAACCCTGTAATAGATATCACTTCCCACTTATTAGAACTATTCTTTGGCTTTAGTATGTGAGTTTCTATAATCCGATGGCACCTCATTGAATTCGTTTTTAAAGCATTTTCTGAAATACTTGAGATCGTTAAACCCAACTTCGTAGGCTATTTCGGATATGTTCATACTGGTTTTAGCGAGTAATTGGCCGGCTCTCTTAATTTTGATGGTTCTTATAAAAGAGGAGATAGATTGCCCCGTTAATGCTTTTATCTTTCTAAAAAGTACGGACCTACTCATATTCATTTGGTCCGTAAACATGTACACATTGAATTCTGAATCTGAAATGTTTTTCTCTACGGTTTGAATGGCCTTTTCTAAAAACTTTTCATCCGAGGAAGTGATGGTGAGTTCCTTAGGTTTTAAAATCAAATCCTTTTTAAATTTACTAATCAGGTTTTCTCTCGATTTTAATAAATTATCTACACGAACTTCTAATATATGTGCATCAAAAGGTTTGGTGATATAAGCATTGGCTCCTAGTTTATAGCCTTGCCCTTTGTGAATAGGGGAGGTTTTAGCGGTCAGCAATATAATAGGAATATGACTGGTGGTAATGGTTGTTTTAATGATTTTACACATTTCAAAACCATCCATAATGGGCATCATAATATCGCTTATAATAAGATCTATAGGTGATGTTTTTGCAATTTCTATGGCTTCTGAACCATTGTTAGCTTCAAAAATATTGTATTTAGTACAGAAGATGTTTTTTATAAAATGACGTACTTCTATATTATCTTCTACGATGAGTAATGTGGAGAGTTCTTTTTTGAAAATAGGTGYTTCTTCGCTTGTAATTATCTCGTGAGAGCGTAGTTCCTTTTGTACATAAGCAGGTTTTTCAAAAACTTCGTTAGTCGTACTTTTTTCAATGGTATTTACACATTGATTGGTTGATAAATGTCCTTTTCCTAAAGGGCAGACAATACTAAAACAGGTACCATCTTTTTCTGTACTAGTCACGGTTATGGTTCCTTTATGCAATGCTACAAGTCCTTTTGTCAAGGATAAACCAATTCCAGTTCCTGTTTGGGTATGTTGCTGGTCGACTTGAAAAAAACGATCAAAAATAAATTTTAAATGGCTTGCTGGAATTAGTTCCCCATAATTGGTGATGTCTATTTTTACATAACCATGAGGAGCATTTTTAGCTGGTTTTAATTGTGATATGTGGATGGCAATTTGGCTATTGTCTGGCGTAAATTTAAAAGCANTTGATAGAATATTAAATAATANTTTTTTAAATTTTACTTTGTCAAACCACACCTTTAATTCAGGTAAACTATGTGTAAATGTATAACTGATATTGCGTTGCAATGCCAATTCTTCGAAGGACAATTTTATGTTTTCTGTAAAAGGAATTATGTCATTGTGTGACGCGTATAGTTCTATTTTTCCGGATTCACTTTTTCTAAAATCTAATAACTCGTTAATTAACTGTAAAAGAACATTCGTGTTTCTTTGAATCGTTTCTAAATTTCTACTGGTACTAGGGTCGCTGTGTTTTATTTTTAATAATTGTTCTACAGGCCCAGTGATAAGTGTTAATGGAGTTCTAAAATCGTGAGAAATATTGGTGAATAATCGCAATTTTAATTTGTTTACCTCTTCTAACCTTTCTTTATCTCTTTTTTCTTGTTTGAGTTCATTTCTTTCTTTAATTCGGGTGAGCATTAGAAAGCGTGCAATGTATAACATCGCTAAAATCACTAAAATATATATTGAATACGCCCACCAGGTTTTCCATGGAGCTGGCGTAATTTTTATGGCTATCGAGGCTCCYTTTTCGTTCCATAATCCATTGTTATTGGATGCTTTTACCCTAAAATTATATGAACCTTCGTCTAAGTTTGTGTAGGTAGCCGTTTTTTTATCTCCAATATAATTCCATTCGGGATCAAAGCCTTCTAATTTATAGGCGAAATTGTTCTTATTAGACTGTGAGTAACTAAGGGCTGTAAAATCAAAACTAAAATCGTTTTGATTATAACTAAGCGTAATTGATTTTATAGAATCGGTGATTTTTAGAAAGTCTTTATTGGATACTTTTAAAGAGAAAATATCGACCGATGGGATAAAGGTGTTTTCGATAATGGTGGTAGGATTGAAATAATTAAGTCCATTAGTTCCTCCAAACATAAGTTCTCCAGAAGTGGTTTTTAACGATGCTCCATAATTAAACTCGTTACTTTGTAATCCATCAGATTCATCAAAATTACTGATTTTTTTAGTGAATAAATTTAAGCGACTTATTCCGTTGTTGGTACTGATCCATATATGGTTATTGTTATCAGGAACAATGGCGTAAATTACTTCGTTCGGCAATCCTTGCGCGATTCCATATTTGCGTAATTCTTGMGTTTCTGAATTAAAATAATACAATCCTTTCCCTTCTGTTCCTACCCAGTAATTYTTGTCTGCATCTTCGTAAATACAGTTTACAGAGGTTGCATTATCAACGTTTTTRTTGGTCGCTGTTAAGGTAACAGCACGAATGGAAAAATTGTGAATGTTTATTTTTTCAACTCCCTTAGTTCCTCCAATTAATAATATAGAYGGCTCGCTAGACTGTACGATACTTGTGATGGATTTAAACTTGTTTTGTACTTTTTTAAATCTTTTAGTCTTGGTATTATATTGTATCAAGCCATTGGTTAGAGTTCCAATCCATATATTGTGRTTTACATCTTCCAGCAATGTTAGAATTCTACAATCCGAAACTTGGGTATTACTGTCTAGTTGCTGGTTTAAATGCTTAAAAGTATATGGTTTATAATGTGGATTTAAAAAATTTATTCCACCGTCGTGGGTGCCTATCCAATAATTTCCATGATGGTCTTTTAGCATCGATTTTACATTGTTAGAACTAAGGCTTTTGGGCTTGTTCTTATCATGTAAAAAATAGCTAAATATTCCTTTTTTACGGTCGTAGACATTAATACCTCCTCCTTCTGTACCTAGCCAAAAAGTATCATTATCCCCTTCTACAATAGCACTAATTACTTTGTAATTAAGCATTTTTTTGTGTGATCCAGAGGACAATTGCTTAAAATTATCATAGCTTCTATCAAAAAAGTTAATACCACCAGCCCAAGTACCAATCCACATATCTCCACGGGAGTCTTGTATGATTTTGTAAATTGAATTTTGACTTAAACTTTTATGATTGTTTTCGTCGTGAAGTACTGTTTTTAATGAAGACCTACTAGGATTTAAAATATGCAATCCTTGGTATGTTCCTATCCATAAATCACCCTTAAAATCTTCACAAATACTTCTTACAGATGCCGTAATAGTCAACTGTTTGTTTAACGTAAAGTTCTCAAAAACATCTTTTTCTTTGTTTAATTTTCCAAGTCCTTCTCCATAGCCCAACCAAAGTTCATTTTTACTACTTAAAAATAGGGTTGGTGCATTATTTATATGTGCATCGTTATTGCTTTTTATGGGGTATTGGTACTCTTTAAAAGTTTGATTGGTGATGTTATAACAATAAATGGCATCTGTGCTAGTAATCCAAACATCTTCCGATAGCGTTTTTAATAAACTTCTGAATTTTTTATCTTGAATTAATGAGGTTTCAGCTGTGTTAACAGGAGAAATAGTTCCGTYCTTTAGATGTATAAGGTCAATTCCTTTATTGGTGGCAACCCATATATGTGTCGGAGTAGGCTGTGTGATGTCCCATATTTCACTATCCGAAATACTGGACTCATTTTTTTGATGTTTATAATGCGTAAAGTTGTCTTTGTTAGGATTGTATTTATTCAGTCCATTTTTTGTTCCTACCCACAATGTTCCTTTGTTATCTTGGAAAATTGAAGTAATCCAACTATGTGAAATACTGAATTTATCTTCTGAATTATGACGGTAAGATATAAATTTAGATCCATCATATTTGTTGAGACCATCCCTTGTCCCAAACCAAATATATCCTTTTTTATCTTGTAAAATGGCTAAAACAGAGCCTTGTGATAATCCATCTTTTGTGGAAAGATGTTTGAATTTTAAACGATTAGATTCATGATTAATTTCTTGGCTTATAACGGAAATTGGTATAAATAAAATAAGAAGAAACAAAGGGAATAAATAGTATTTCATAATTAAATGGTGCTTACAAAATCTCTTTTTTATTAAAATTTTGTTGTAATTTWTANWRTAATACWYWAWTRWGGGATAGTATTATTGCATGTTGAAATAGGGTTTTCCAGCTATTAAAACTTAGAAGAATCTCTAATAATTAACGTGGGCTTCAATATTTTTGTTTGATTTTCTGCGGCATATTTTTTGTTTTTTATTTGTTCAAATAATAGGGTAGATGCTACTTTACCCATTTCAAAATCTGGCTGGTTAATGGTACTTAATGAAGGTTCGATAATCGCGGAAATAGGCTCATTACTAAAACCGACAAATGCAATATCCTTTGGGATTTTTACCTGTTTAGTTTTTAAATATTGAATAGCACTTATGGCGGCCGTGTCATTGGCAGAAAATACGCCGTCTACTTTTGGTAAATTTAAAAGTTGCCTCGCTGCTTCTATCCCGTCTTGTTGCATCAGTTGGGTTTCTATCACTAAGTCCTCAGAAAATGGAATTCCATAGGCATTTAAAGCATTGGTATATCCTTTTTTCCTATTCTGGTATAATTCAAGGTTTTGAGGTCCTGAAAAATGAACGATGTTTTTACAGCCTCTTTCGAGTAAATGAGCGGTAGCATCGAATCCTGCTTTTACATCATCTATAATTACATTGGTGTTTTCTGAGACATTACAGGGCCTGTCAAAAAAGATTAAAGGAAATCCGTTTTTTTTATAATTGTCCAAATGATCATAATTACTAGTCTCCATAGAAATGGATATCAAAATCCCATCAACTCTGTTAGATAAAAGGGTTTCAACTAGTTTTTTTTCACGTTCAATACTTTCTAAAGATTGACAAATGATAACGTCAAACCCTGCTTTAAAAGCCGTTTCTTCTATTCCTGCAATAACCGACGAAAAGAAATGTCTGGAGATACGTGGTACTATAACACCGATCGTATTGCTACGATTTGTTCTTAGTTTAGAGGCTAAACTGTTGCGTTGATACCCAAGTTCTGCAGCTTTGTTAAATATCTTTTCTTTCGTCTTTTTAGAAACGCGATCGCTGTTATTTAACGCACGAGAAACGGTAGAGCTGTCAATCCCTAAAGCCTTTGAAATATCGTGTATGGTTACATTATTGTTTTTCATCTGATTGTTTAGGCTAGTATTGTTTTTATGGATGTAAATATAATATAGTCTAGCCTTTGGACAAAGATACAAATTAAAAATAAAAATACAATCGATTGTATTTTTGAAATATTTTACTACTTTTACAGCGAATTTATAATACAAAACACATGGAAAATCAATTTCAATCAAGATATGCATCGTCTCCTTCAGAAGTGAAAACTTTTGATACTGAGCGATTAAGAAGTGAATTTTTAGTTCAAAACATCATGCAAGAGGACACCTTAAACTTTGTGTATTCGCATTATGACAGATTTATTACGGGTGGAGTTTCTCCAGTATCTAAAAATGTTGAATTAACTAGTTTTGACCCTTTAAAAGCAGATTACTTCTTAGAAAGAAGAGAACTTGGGATGATAAACGTAGGAGGAAAAGGGAGTGTTATCGTAGATGGAACTACGTATGAATTGGAATATAAAGAGGCTTTGTATGTAGGAAGAGGAAACAAAAGTGTTACTTTTTGTAGTGCAGATGCAAAGAATCCAGCTAAGTTTTATTTGAATTCTACCAATGCACACAAAACGTTTCCTACAAAGAAAATAACCAAAGCTGACGCGGAAGTTGTTGAAATGGGAACGATGGAAACTTCAAATGCACGTACGATCAATAAATTGATTGTAAACAGTGTTGTAGAAACATGTCAATTACAAATGGGAATGACGGAGTTAAAGGCTGGTTCTGTTTGGAATACCATGCCAGCACACGTTCACGATCGTAGAATGGAAGTGTATTTTTACTTTGAAGTACCAGAAAATCAAGCGGTTTGTCACTTTATGGGAGAGCCAGACGAAACACGTCATATCTGGTTACAAAATAATGAAGCAGTAATTTCTCCACCATGGTCTATCCATTCAGGTGCAGGAACGTCTAATTACATTTTTATCTGGGGTATGGCTGGGGAAAACTTAGACTACGGAGATATGGATATTTGCAATATTACAGATTTAAAATAATCACAAAAAAACAATAATTATGTCAGTAAATTTATTTGATTTAACAGGAAAAGTTGCATTAGTAACGGGTGCAGTGCACGGATTAGGAATGGCTATGGCAAAAGGCTTAGGAAACGCTGGAGCTACTGTTGTGGTTAACGAACATTCTTCTCAAGAAAAAGTAGATGCAGCAATTAAGGAATATGAAGCGGCTGGAATTAAAGCGCATGGATATTTATTTGATGTTACAGACGAAGAAGCTGTAATGGCAGCAATCGCTAAAATTGAAGCTGAAGTTGGACCGATAGATATTTTAATTAACAACGCAGGAATTATCAAGCGTACTTCTATTGTAGATATGGAAGTGGCTGATTTTGAAGCAGTGATTAATGTTGATTTAGTAGGGCCATTTATCATGGGTAAACATGTTGCAAAAAGCATGATTAAACGTAATGTTGGTGGAAAAATCATCAACATGTGTTCTATGATGAGTGAGTTAGGAAGAGATTCTGTAAGTGCTTACGCATCTGCTAAAGGTGGTTTAAAAATGTTGACTAAAAGCATGGCAACGGAATGGGCGAAGTTCAATATCCAAACAAACGGAATTGGACCTGGGTATTTTGCAACGAGTCAAACAGAACCTATTCGTGTAGATGGACATCCATTTAACGATTTTATTATCAATAGAACACCAGCAGCACGTTGGGGAAATCCTGAAGATTTGCAAGGAGCAGCAGTGTTTTTAAGTTCTRMAGCMAGTGATTTTGTMAAYGGACAARTRGTATATGTTGATGGTGGTATTTTAGCGACTATTGGAAAACCAGCAAACGAAATTTAATACGTAAATTTTAATTCCAATGCACTTCCAGATGACTGTGTATAATAGGTTTATTACATTTGTTATTTGGAATTGTCCTTGGGTTAAAACCTTCAAATTATGAACATACGTATTTCAAGTTTAATAGTGATGACAAGCCTTTTGTTAAGTGCTTGTGCTGAAAAAAAGAGTGAGACTGTAATTGTTGTAAAAAACAGCTTAGACGTAGCGAGAACTTTCGAAACGGTGGAGCTAACAGCAAAGGATTTAAAAGTAATAGATCTTATGTCCGTAGGGATAAAAGACCTTAAAACCGGTAAATTAGTAGTAACACAATTAGTCGATTTAGATGCTGATGGACAAATGGACCAGTTGATTTTTCAACCAGTGGTGTCTGCTAATTCAGTAGCTGAATATCAAGTGATATCGCTATCTCAAAAGGAAATTATAACACATGATTTAGTTTGTTTCTCTCGTTTTGTTCCAGAACGTACTGATGATTATACCTGGGAAAACGATAAAGTGTCGTTTCGAGTATATGGGCCAACCGCTCAGAAAATGGTGGAAGATTCTGTACCTGGAGGAACCTTGTCTAGTGGAGTTGATGTCTGGTTAAAGCGTGTAGAGTACCCTATTATTGATAAATGGTACAAGGAATTTGTTGATGGAGTAGGTAGTTACCATGAAGATACTGGCGAAGGATTGGATAATTTTCACGTTGGTGTAAGTAGAGGAGTAGGAGGAATCGCTGTTAAAAGTGATGGAGAGTTTTATTATTCTAAGAACTTTAGCGAATGGAAAACTATTACTACAGGCCCTTTAAGAACTAGTTTCTCATTGAAATATGAAAACTGGGATGCCAATGGTAAAGTCGTGGAAGAGTCTAAGATTATAACCTTAGACAAAGGAAATAACTTTACGCAGTTTAATACTACTATTAAAGGTGTAGACCAAATATCAGTAGGACTTACCTTGCACGAAAAAGATGGGATTGTTAGTGATAGTAGTGGATGGATTAACTATTGGCAGCCACATGCTGATTCAGAGATTAGTACRTCTATTGTTGCTGCTACTAAATACTTTAATGATGTAGAAACATATAATTCGGATGTAAAAGATTTGAGTAATGCCTATGCACATTTAAATGTTGTAGATGGTAAAGTGATCTATTACGCTGGATTTACATGGAAAAAAAGTAATCAGTTTAAGACAAAAGATGCTTGGATAAAGCATTTAGACTTGTTGTCTTTAAAAATAAACAACCCCTTAGTGGTTGAGATTAAATAATTGTTTTTTGATTCGAAATAACATTTAATCACATTATAGTTAGTACATGAAAGTTGAACAATRATCTCATTGTTCAGCTTTTTTTATTGCATTCTTTTAAAACWATAATYTAGATAACCTTCAAGGGATAGGATGCTATTCCTTATTATATATCAAAATTTGATTAAGGTATTTCTATTCATGATTTCTTATAAACACAATGCATGCCTATTGCCATGCTATCGATGAACTCCTTTGAGATAAAGGAATCAATGCTCCGTACAGACGCAATGCCTTGCGTCTCCCTTTACATACCCCCTTCTTAAAAGCTAAACCCAATCCCCAAATATCTCCGAGTAAAGACATAGCATGCTACGTCTCCACAGTTCCACAATCCCGCTTCAAAAGTGGATACCAATACGTAGTACTATCCTAGTAAGGGCGAATTGCATTCGCCCCGATATCTATGGTAAGGGCGTATTGCAATACGCCCCAACAATAATCCAAAAATAAATCCCAATCCAACATACATAATATCAACCTCGTAAGGGCGTATTGCTATACGCCCCAACTCGCCCCAACTAAAATATCCAATTTTCCCCATTGTCAAACAAATAAAACATTCTATATTTGCACTCGCTAAGCGGAATACGCAAAGCGAAAAAAGTTCTGAACATGCTGATACCAYTRAGAAAACAACAAATAAAAGTTTTATAATTTTTACTAGTTAGTTTCAAAAAAGGGATTACATTTGCAACCGGAAATAATCACAAGATTAT
>NVSD01000107.1 GCA_002401105.1 Flavobacteriaceae bacterium
ATAGYKRMMCRKMKYMYRARKKGGCRAATNNNAKTYGCSNTTASNAYGKYYNTGSNAAGGNCTTTWNNNGTWKNAWAAWRTWAYRMWAAMCWNNATTWAWWMTWANAAATATTGAATTTATTTTATCTTGTGCTCTTAATATTAAAATTATTTATCTCATGAAAATTTACAAATTACTACTAGCTGCGCTTGTATTTACAATGGTTGCCTGTACTCAAACTTCACCGGAAAAACCAATTAAAAAACAACCTGTTAATGTAATTCTTCTTATTGCTGATGGTACTGGATTGTCACAGGTATCGTCTATGTTTTTTTACAAGGACTCGACGCCTAATTATGCCCGATTTAAAAATATAGGACTTATTAAAACTTCCTCATCACAACAATTAATAACGGATTCGGCGGCTGGTGCTACTGCATTTGCTTGTGGAGTAAAAACATATAATGGTGCTATTGCTGTGGCAGATGATTCTAGCCATGTGAAAACAATAATTGAGTTGATTACGTCAAAAAACATAAAAACTGGATTAATTGCTACATCGTCCATAACACATGCGACACCTGCGAGTTTTTATGCGCATACTTTGAGTCGTGATTCATCTCAAGAAATAGCTTCTTATCTTCCTAATTCTGGTGTAGATTTCTTTGCTGGTGGTGGTATTACACATTTTAATAAGAGAGAAGATGGACAGGATTTATTGCAAAAGTTTGAATCAGAGGGCGTTTTTATTGATACGACTTCTTTAGGTAGTTTTTCTTCTATTAATAAGTATGATAAAGTGGGTTATTTGTTAGCTAAAGATCATATGAAATCTGTGAAGGATGGACGGGGTGATTTTTTATCTAAAGCAACTGCATTAGGATTGGAATTTTTAAGTAAAGATGCTATAAATACTAATTTCTTTTTGATGGTAGAAGGTTCTCAAGTTGATTGGGGAGGACATGCGAATGATGGAGATTATTTAGTTTCTGAGTTAATAGACTTTGATGATGCCGTTGGAATTGCATTGGATTATGCAGAAAAAGATGGTAACACTTTGGTGATTGTGACTGCTGATCATGAAACGGGTGGGTTTACCTTAGGATCTACGAGTAAAAAAACGAAAGAAGGAAAAGATTACAGTGATTATAACGAATTGAACATGATATTTTCTACCCATGGTCATTCTGCTACATTGGTACCTGTGTTTGCTTATGGTCCAGGTTCAGAAAATTTTACTGGAATCTATGAAAACACCGCTATTTTTGATAAGATTATGGAATTTACAGGTTGGAATAAATAAGAATTTCTACTAGATTAAATAAAAGTCGTAAACCTAATTTTTGGTTTACGACTTTTTTAATTGAGGTATTTGGTAATCGGTACTGTTATGCGGTGCTATGCTCGCGTTAGGGATAGCAGCGGTTACCCTGCAGTTTTTGGGTATATGTGTAACTTGTTACACATTTTACCTGAAAACGAAGCGTATGAGCGTATAGCCCGGCCCTTTTGGGAACGCCCTAATTAAGAACTTATTTCTTTATTATATTTATAGCCATAAAAATAAATATTGAATTGTTATTTTTAGTGTTAGAAATGTTGGCTATTTTTGAATGATAGAATTGATTCGATTTATTTTATGAAAATATTACATACTTCAGACTGGCATTTGGGCCATCGTCTGCATGATCAAGTACAAACACAGGAACAACAATTGTTTTTAGAGTGGTTATTGAACACTATTGTCTCGAACCAAATTGATGTTTTGCTTATAGCGGGAGATATATTTGATACAGGTACGCCTTCTACATTGAGTTTAAAAATGTATTATGATTTTCTTGTTTCTTTAAGAACTACTAATTGTAGTCATATTATTGTTACAGGTGGAAACCATGATTCTCCTGGTACCATGAATGCTCCTAAGGAATTGTTAAAAACCTTGTCCGTAAAGGTGATTGGGAAAGCGACGGAGGATTTGGCAGATGAAGTATTTAAAATAGCTGTAAATGGAGAGTCAATTATTGTGGCTGCTGTTCCTTACCTCAGAGATCAGGACATTCGTAAGGCTGTGGCCGGCGAGCAATTTGATGATATTACTGRACGTTATAAACAAGCTCTTATTCATCATWATTCAGAAGTTGGAGCAATTGCAAATTCAATGAACACGGAGAATTCTCCGATGATTGCAATGGGGCATTTATTTGCGATTGGAGGAAGTATTTCTGATAGTGAACAAAATATTTATGTTGGTAGTTTAGGTCATATTGGAGCTGATGATTTCCCTTCTTGTTTTGACTATATTGCATTGGGGCACTTGCACAGGCCACAAATTGTGGGCGGAAATTCAAAAGTTCGTTATTCGGGATCTCCGGTAGTTTTGAGTTTTAGTGAGGTGAATCAAATTAAAAAAGTACTTGTATTAGAAACCGAAAATAATAAAATAGTTGAGATAGAGGAGTTAGACATACCTACTTTTAGAAAGATACAACGAATTAAAGGTTCGTTAAATGATTGTGAAAAAGAATTAATTAATTTAACCACGAATATATATGGGTTGACCCCATGGGTTGAAGTGATTTTAGACGATTCTTCTTCTACTTCCTTAGGAGCTGTTTCTATTAATAAAATAGTGGAATCCTTAGATTTGGAAGTGTTGAAGGTAACTTTAAAAAATCAAAGAACCGTGATGGGCTTGGAGGAATTAACAGCGCATATACGTAATGTGAAGGAGTTATCTCCTTTACGAATCTTTGAATTGAAGTGTAAAGAAATGGAGTTTGATCTTGAATCAAATGAAGCTGTATTAGATGCTTTTAACGAAGCGTTGCAAATAGCATTAGATAATTAAAAAGGAGGAACAATGAAAATATTAAAAATTGAACTTCAAAACCTATATTCTTTAAAATCGGATGAAGTTATTTGTATAGATTTAGATAACGCTCATTTTAAAGATGTGGGACTTTATGCTATTACGGGCCCTACGGGAGCTGGGAAAACAACTATTTTAGATGCAATAACAATAGCTTTGTATCATCAGGTGCCTCGTTTTAAACAATCAAATATTAAGGCAGGATTAAAGGATGTTATTAGTTATGGAGCGAGCGATGCAATGGCAAGAGTTTTGTTTAAAAACAATGCTATTATTTACGAAGCGAGTTGGTATATGCGATTGGTCTCTAAAAATGGTAAAGTATTAGGGAAACCACAAGAGGAAGTACGACTTAAAAATATTACTGAAGGGCGTATTATTGCCGAAAAGAAACGTGAAGTTCAAGAAGAAGTAGTGCGTGTGACGCAATTGGATTACAATCAATTTTTGAGGTCTGTGATGTTGGCGCAGGGTGAATTTGCCTCTTTTTTATCTGCTAACTCTAAGGACAAAGGAGCGTTGTTAGAGCAAATTACGGGTGAAGAAATATACAGAAAGATAGGGGAAGTTATCGGTGATAAAAAATTAGAGGAAGGAAAGAAATTAGTTACTATACAAGGAAAAATAAATAGTGATGATATTTTAACTCTGGATGAAAAAACGAATTTACAATCTGAACAAACCTTAAAGTTAGAGGAGACTAAGGCAATAGAGGAGCAGTTAAAAATAGTTGAAACTATTAAGTCTTGGTATGTATTTTCGGAAGCTTTACAAACAGAAATAAGTGAAAATGAAGCTCATTTTAAGGGTCTGAAAAAGGATAAAATTGAACATGCAGCTATATATATAAAGTTAGAAAATAACGAAAAGGCGTCTGTTTTTAGTGATGTGTTAAATGAAATTAAAAGATTCGAACATCAGTTTTCAGAAACGAGCCAAGCTAAATTATTTTGTGAAGAGTCATTGCTAAAATTGAACCCTGAATTATTATCTAATTCGTTGGCAGTTGAAACTGCAATTAAAATGAACGAAGAGGGCGAAATAAATTTTACATCATGGAGACCGAAATTAGATATTGTTGCAAAGTTAGAAACCACGATACTGACAAACAACGAAATTTTAGGTGCAAATAATTCGAAATCTACTGCTTTTTCAAAAGAAAGAACAGCATTAAATAAGAACATTACATTGCTGGGGGATTTGTTAGAGAATTCTTCTAAAAAGGAAAAGGAACTCCGTGAATATTTAGTGGACCACAAAGTTATTGCTGCGATTAAACCTCATTTTAATGATTGGAATCAGCAATTATTTTTATTGAATTCTAAATCTAATGAACGAGATGATATCAATAAGGTTCTGGAGCAAAGAGATAAGGATATTGTAAATTTATCCGTTTCAATACAAGAAAAAAATCTTCAAAATAATAAGGAGGTTTCGTTATTACAAGGTATAAAAGAGGAATTAGATCTGCTTCAGAAAGAAAACGATCATTCAAATTTTTCTAAATTGTCAACGGAAAAAGAAGTAGTGGATGTACTGTTAAAAAAAGGCAGTCAATTAATTCAATTTTCTGAGAGTTTTATCGAGAATAAGGAATCACTGGTTACCTGTTCTAAGCTAGTAAAGGATACAGAAGTTCAAGTTAAAATAATAGAAAATAAAATAAAAACGGGATTAATTAAAGAGGCTGACTTAAAAACGAGTGTGCAAGATGCTGAAAAAATCCTAAAATTGGAGTTATCGATTCAACGTTTTGAACTTGAGCGTCAAAAATTGGAGAAGGGTAAACCTTGTCATTTATGTGGTGCGACGGAGCATCCTTTTGTTGCTTCATATATTGCTTCTACGGCTACTTTTTCTGAAAATGTTTTGACGGAACGTAAAGCTTCTTTAGAGATTCATCAGGCATCAATCTTTGGTTTACATAGAGAATTAGGAACATATTCAAGTAGTTTTGAAAAATATTCAGAGCGTTTTATTGAGTTAAATGTACTCCAAGAATTAATAGTAAAAAAAGCATCCTTATTGCAAGAAGATYTAGATTTACAARATAAGGAACTAATTCTAAAGGAAAATGAACGTTTGGAAGAACTATTAATTGGCTTGAATCTCCAAATTAAAAAGGTGCAAGATGTTATTAATAAAAAGTCAGTGTTGGAATCTTCTTTTGGAAAGCAACAATCCAAATGTGTGTTGTTGAAAGGTGAGATAACTACGGCACAGAATGAATTAGAATTATTTAAAAAGGACATAGATAAGAAACAAAGTGATTTAAAGGTTGTTTTGCAAGCTTTAGAGAGTGTACATGAAAAATTAAAAATTAGTTTTTCTGATTTTAATTTTGACATCCCATTAGCAGAAGAATCAACAAATTTTATAAATAGATTAGAACAAGCCATTAAAAAATTCGCATCTACGGAAGAACAATTACAAAAAACTGTACAAGTAGTATCCGAGTATGATTTAAAAAAGAAAAATGAGCTTGATAAATTAAACAAATTAGCTCTGGATTTTGATGTATTTGAAAAGGAACAGGAACGTGTTTTTACGCTCATAGAAAAACTACATCAAGAAAGAAATCTGCTTTTACCTAAAGATGTTAGCCTTGAAAATAAGCAAAAGGCATTACATCAAAAAAACAAAGAACTTGTTGAGAATCTGTCCGTATCTAAGGAAAGTCTTCAGCGTATTAAGGAGAAACAAGCAAAACTAAAAGGGCAAGAACAAGCACATTTAACTACTTTAGGGAAAATCACACCTGCACTTAAAGTACTTGAAGTATCATTAGAACAACGTATTATCAAGAGTAATTTTCTAAATAAACAAGCTGTTATTGATGCTTTGATAAGTGTATCTAACAAGATTGAATTCGAGGTAATTAGAGACCGCATAGAAAAAACTAGTACAGAAATTACTGCATTACAAAAAAGTTTAGTTCTTAAAAATTCTAAACATAATTTATTAAAGAATTTTGACATTTCCTTTGACGATACTACTCATAAAATTCAACTTTTTAAAGACAAAAAAGAGGATGTTTTAGAACGCTTAGGAGAAATCAAACAAGTTTTTGCTAAGGAGGCAACTATTATTTCTAGAAATAGAGGGGTATTTGATGAAATCAAAGCGCAAGAGAAGGTCCTTAAAAAATGGACGGATTYGATTAAATTATTGGGAGGTTCAAAAGATGCATTCAATACCTATGTGCAACGATTGACTTTACAAAACTTAATTGCTTTTGCTAACATCCATTTATTTAAGTTGAATAAACGTTATTCTCTTCAAATGAATACTGATTATAAACCAGGAGAGGAACTTAATTTCAATTTAATAGATCATTATCAAACGGATCAGGTTCGTTATGTGGATACYTCSAGTGGKGGWGARAAATTTATTATWAGTTTGGCMTTRGCYTTRGGMYTWTCRGATTTRGCKAGYAATAAYGTAAATATYGATTCWYTRTTTATYGAYGAAGGRTTTGGWACKTTRGATAGTRSYACRTTGGAAACRGTAATTKCMACGCTAGARACRCTRCAAGCYCAAGGWAAAATGATTGGAATTATWTCKCATGTTGATAATTTAAAAGAACGAATTCCAACACAAATTCAAGTGCATAAAAAATCGAATGGAGTAAGTACAGTCACTATAGTATAGTAAGTACTAAAAAAGCACGAAATCAATGTAGATTTCGTGCTTTTTTTTAATTTAATATTRCTTTTTATCTCATAGATATTTCTCCAGAACCACTCACGCTGATAGCTTCWATTTTTGGATTYCCATAATATTCAATATCTCCTGAGCCAGCTACGGATGCACTAAGATCTTCACTTGCAAATACGGATGCGTCTCCCGATCCAGCAATTGAAATRCTTACCTTTTCACATTTAAAATTCTTTCCTGAAAAGTCTCCTGATCCAGCAACAGAACATTTTAATTCGTTGCTTTTCCCATTCAATTCAATGTCTCCAGAACCTGAAATACTAACTTTTGTTAGTTCGGAATCTATTGTTAGTACAATGTCTCCAGAACCGGAAAGTGATATTTTAAAGTTTTTTTCTTTAATCTTTTCGTCAGAGAATATGTCTCCACTCCCTACCATTGCAACTGTTTCTATAGATTGAAAAGGAACTTCTATTAACACTCCTTTTTTTGTTTTAATATTGATATTCTTTTGCCAGCGTATGTGAAGTTTCCCTTTTTTTACCTCAGTAATCAGATACGGGAGTAAATTTTTCTCTATATGAATTTTCAAATCTCCTTCAGTACCTTTAATAAGCTTTACATCAAAAGATCCTAATACGGTAATTCCATCATATTCTGAAGTGTTACGGCTTGTTTCAATTTTATTTCCGTTTCCAACAATTTTTTCTTTAAAAAACTGAGCTTGTATGGAAGTTGATATCAGTAATATGATACTTAAAGTAATAATTTTTTTCATGAGTATGGGATTAATAGTTAGTAATAGACACACTTCCGTAGCTAGTTTGTACGTTTATGTTAGATGCACTGTTTTCTTTTAAATAAAAACCTTGGTAATATTTGGTGTTATTTTTAGTTATTTTTTTATGAAATGTATAGTTACTTTGGTCAAACTTAAGACTGCCATATTCTACATTTGCTTTAAAATTATAGGTGTTATTCTCTTCAACTCCTAGTTTTATATTTCCGTAGTCACAGTAAATTTTCACGGAAGTAAATCCGGTTAAAATATTTTCTATTTTGATAGAACCGTAGTCACTGGTCAAATTTGCGACATCTGTTAAATTCTTAATTTTAACATGAAAATAATCACTACTTCCGGAAATCGTTCCTATGTTTTCTGCTTTTAAATCTCCGTAATCGCAGCTATATTTTAAGTTTTTGGAGCTTCCAATTTGTATGTGAGAATAATCGGCATTGACACGTAAATTATTTGATTTCTCAATTTCTACTGTTGAATAATCACTATTTATAGTTCCGCCGTTTATATATTCAATGGTAGATTTCCCATTGTAATCAATGTTAATTTTATTGGCGGTATGATGGAGTTCTCCAATAAAAAGTTTACCGTAATCACAATTTATTTCTGCCTTTCCCAATAATTTATCGATGCTTATGTTTCCATAATCATTATTTACAATTAACATATTGGACTCAGGCATTTTTAWRRYRTWKWTTATTTTCATTCCTACATTGTGATTATTRCCAAATAGGTTCCATCCGCTATACCCGGATTTTTGAATGATTGTTTTAGCCATTACAAAAGATGCGTCACTGTCAAAATCAATCGAAATGTTTTTTAATTTATCAATTACTTTTTGCTCATCATTTCCGTTGGTTTCAATATATACATCTATAACAATGCGGTTTTCGTCCCACGTTGTAATGTTAATATTTCCGTATTTATTGGTGATGGTAAAATTACCGTCTTTGCTAATAGTAAATTCTTCATGAATCTTTTTAGACTTTGTGTATTTTCCTGTTTGATCCGTTGCTAACAGTACACTAGGTACTAGCAAAAGGAAGGCKATTAATTTATATAGATATCTCATGGGAGTTATTTTTAAATTGTTGTTGTTGCTCTAATTGAAGGAGAAGGTTTTCTAATACTTCGATACGAAGTTGAAAATTACGAACCATGGCAAAAATTATGCGTTGGTCTTGCGAACTTGCTCCTAGTTCAAGCTTTAAATTAGTGTAATGTGTTTCTAATGTTGTTAATCGAACAAAAGAATCATTAATCATTTTGTTTGTCTGTGGGTTTCTATAGGCTCCAATTATTTCCATTTCTCGCTTAATTACTGTTGTAAAATAATCTTGCGTTTCATGCATTTTAGGAGAAACTGTTGCCAATTCTAATCCCGTAGAAGATTGCTTGTATTCCATGCCGATCCAAACACCTACCATTACTAAAAGCATGGCGGCTATAGAGAATRATGGCATCCAAAGATGTTTATTTTTTTTTAATGGTTGTTGTTTAGATAATTTTTGTTCAAATCGATGGAAATGGCCTATTGTAGGTTCTTCCGTATCAAATGTGCCCTTTAAATTATCAAACATTTTGTCTAAATCATCGTTCATATTTTTATGATAATAGGGTTCTTAATTWACTTTTTGCTCTGGAAATAATAGTGCGGCTATTTTCGTACGAAACATCCATAATTTGCGCTATTTCTTCGTAATCATACCCTTCAATTAAATGTAGGGTTAATGCGATTTTATAACTTGGTTTCAACTGTTGCAGCGTCTTTAAAACGGTTGCTGGTTGCAGGCCTTGATAATCAGTTGTTTCAGGTTCACTTTCTGGTTGTTTTACTACTTCAATAGGAACTGTTTCGAAACGGGCGTTCTTTTTTAAAGCTGTTAAACTCTTGTTAATTACAATACGTTTTAGCCAAGCACCAAAACTGACAGTTCCACTATAACTTGTTAGCTTTGTAAAGGCCGCTAAAAATGCATCCTGCATTACATCTTCAGCTTCAAAACGGTCGTTTAAAATACGTAATGCCGTATTAAACATGGCTTTGTAATATTTTTTATAGAGTTCGAATTGTGCAGTGGCATCACCCTGCAGGCATCTTTCTATGAGTGGATTTTTATGTAATACAGCTGTTTCCAAATAGTGAGTTATATTATAAATACAAAGGAAGTTTTGATTTGTGACACTTTTATGTTAAAATTACTAAAAATATATAAGTTTGTCATATTAATTATGGCATAACTATTGGGTTTTAGTAGTTGATATACACATCAATGTATGTGTAATGTCTTGATTAATAATTAATAAGCGAGTTGCTGTAAGTTTAATAGCCTTTTTTAAGTGTTATTTTAATGACAAAGTGACTGAAAAAATATATATGAGTAGATCTAAATTTTTAAAGTTTGACAATCTGTCATTGCATAGCATGATGGACGAAGATGCTGAATTAATTCCACTAATGACTCCCGAGGACGAGGAGGAGATAAATAAGGAGGATGTCCCAGACACTTTACCTATTTTACCTCTGCGTAATACGGTGCTTTTTCCTGGAGTTGTAATTCCTATCAC
>NVSD01000108.1 GCA_002401105.1 Flavobacteriaceae bacterium
CGCCCCATGTTCCCACCCAAATGGCGCCACTTTTTTCTAAAAGAATGTTTCCTGCATTGTTGTGAGATAAAGATGAAGAGTTGCCAATATAATTTTCAAACACGCTGACTTTCTTGCCATCGTATCTCATAAGGCCATTTTCAGCAGTTCCAAACCAGAGAAAACCTTGATGATCTTGCAAAATAGAATATATATTGGATGATACAAWTYCGKCNSYMYWMKWTTANWAGNKMWMYWTTGTNKCKGNMCATTTTGAGCTAAGGTTATAGGAAAAGTAAACCCACCATCCAAAGACATTAAAATAGTTACGTTTTGACAATTTATAGGACTATTAATAGTCTTTGCTACATTCCAAGAAATTGTTTTCGACTCACCCTCCTGCCATGTTTCTGAAGTATTTTGAGACGTTATTATAAAAGGACCTGAGTTATCTACCACAGTAATCTTTGTAGTATCGTAGGCGGTTTGTCCACCATTTGAATTATTATCTCTTACTAGTACTCCAAAACTCATTTCTCTCGGTACAGAAGGTAATACCTCCCAGGTAGAATTAAGAGCTCCTGTAACAACGGTTTCTAATTTAGGAAAATAACGTTTCGAATCTACTGTTGGTGGAAAAGACCTAAATAAAGGGCCGTTTAAGGTAGTCGACGGGGTTGGAAACTCCKTAACTAAGCCTGTATCTATTTGATCCCATACATACGTTAACGCATCTTGATTGGCATCACTTGCTATCGCAGACAATACAAATGGCGTCCCTACAGGAATGGTATAATTCTGCCCAGCCTCCACTATTGGAGCTATATTRTTAGTCCCGCTAATACTSGCACATGACATTGAMCCTGTAATATTTGTATAAATTTGCTGAATACTTACGGCGTGAAAATAGGCATCTACATTCATCTGGACATTCACAGGAGAACAAATTCCTGCATAAGACATGATAGTAGTCCCACTTCCAGTCTCCACAGCCGTTGACTCGGCTCTATTACTATTATCACAATTAGTACCCGCTCCATTAAATGTATGATATGCACCAAATTGATGCCCCATTTCATGTGCTACATAATCWATATCAAAAGTATCTGAAATTGGGTTTGAACTCCCCGTCACACCTTTTGCTCTGTATACAGTACACACAGACCCCATTGCAGCCAAACCGCCTTCACCTGTACTAAAGGTATGGCCAATATCATAATTTCCAAGACCTATTACATCATTAATAACGGACTGACTCTCGTCAAGTAAACTTGTAATGTTATTATTTGAAAGTCCATCATTTTCTTTTAAAAAAATCAACTCAATTTCGTTGGGAACCAATTGCATTGTCAATGCCAAATCACGCTCAAAAACTCCGTTTACCCGAGTCATTGTTTTATTGATTGCCGCTAAAACTGCCGCTTTTTTAACCGCATCTGTTTCATTGCTAGCAATACTTTGATTTGTTAAATGAAATTTCGAATATTCCTCCGTACATGCCAAGGCCAATCTAAAGGTTCTAAAAAAACCATCATTCACAATGTTCGCACTACTTTCAATCAGTTCTTTTGTCGGCAATTTTAACATCTCATCAGCTACCATACACTGAAAACTAGCATCATTCTTAACATCTTTCTTTGCCAATACTTCGTAATAATTATTYTGAGCTAAAGGATTTATTAAATCGACTCCTTCTCCCTCTCTAAAAATCATGGCATGTATACCCAAATTTGAATGACTAAAGCGAATGCTATTTCCATCTTCACTAGTACTTTCCCCTATAAAAGATCTAATAGTTGGAAATTGGGCTTGTAAATCAGGATGCATAATAGAAGCTTCTTTTATGCGATATGTTTCCATACTTCCCGAGGCATTAGGAAAAGAAATGACAACCCCGGAAGTCTTAAGTGACTCTCTTTTAGGGATTGGTTTTTTCAAAAACTCAGAAAACACTTTCGTATTAAACTCGTATATATCTCTCTTTATAGAGGATTTAACGGAAGATTTCCCTTCATAAGTTTGAATTTTACGCCATACATCCGTGCTGTTTTGTGCAGTTAACCCCATAAAGGAGAACACATTAAACATACACAAAACTATGATTTTGAGGTAAATTGACTTCATAAATTGGCCGATTGGGTAGAAACAAAAATAAAATATTTTTTTGTTTAATCGCAGTAAACTCAAAAATGTTCTGTAAAATAATTGTTATTTAATTCCCCTGAACAGTTAAAAACAATGCTTAGTTTTGTAAAAACTTTTATTATACCACCTTGAAAACATTTCACGGACTAGAACATTTTAACACACAAGGCAAAACCATTATTACTATTGGTACTTTTGACGGCGTCCATATTGGACACCAGAAAGTAATAAAAAAACTACTGAAAAGCGCCGCTAAAAAAGACCGTCCATCAGTTCTGCTCTCCTTTTTTCCTCATCCACGAATGGTATTACAAAAGGAACGTGGAATAAAACTACTAAACACCATAGAAGAACGGGAGGAACTACTAGCAAAAACAGGTATAGAAAACCTTGTTATCCTTCCTTTTAACAGGGAGTTCTCAAGACTTACCGCCTTAGATTTTGTACGTGAAATTTTGGTAAACACGTTGGATGTTTCAAGGCTTCTTATTGGCTACGATCATCAATTCGGAAAAAACAGAGAAGGTAATTTTGAACAATTAACCGAATACGGCCATACCTATGGGTTTAAAGTTGACAAAATAGCAGCATTGGATATAGATAGCATTTCTATTAGCTCCACAAAAATCCGTAAAGCACTCGAAACAGGAAATATACAAACTGCAAACACCTATTTAGGATATGAATATATGTTAAGCGGAACCGTGGTAAAAGGGCATAATTTAGGAGAAAAAATAGGCTATCCAACGGCGAATTTACACATCAAAGAAGACTATAAGTTAATTCCAAAAACTGGCGCATATATTTCCAAGTCTTTTCTTAATGGACAATGGGTGTATGGCATGACAAATATAGGATACAGACCTACGGTAGACGGAAAAAGTCAAACCATAGAAACTCATTTTTTTAATTTTGATGATAATTTATACGGGCGTGAAATTCGCATTCATTTAATTGATTACTTAAGAGATGAGCAAAAATTTGAATCTGTAGAACATCTAAAAAAACAGCTGTTAGATGATAAAAAAACAGCTTTAGAAATGATAACATCCATTTCTAACAAGTAATTATGTAATTTTATAAGAAAACTTTTCATRAARWYASWYYWWAACTKYYKTATYRYTTKTWSTTTKKYWRYTTGTACCCCTCAAAAACATGTGCTCAAATTATCAAAGGAAATACAGCAAACTAGCCACACACAATTTAAAAACGGACACAGCACCATTTCCATCATTCCAAACAAAAAAGCAGTTTTAAAAAAAGACAGCTTTAATATTGGTTATGTGACACTAGAAGATAGTAATGGGAGTCTTTTGAAATTTGAATACACAAAGCAAACCCCTGAAAACATAGCAGATGCTAATTATTCTGAAATTATATACATAGATTTACCTGAAAACTTCTCAGAAATAAACAACCGCAATATCACTTTAGAAAAGACCCAAATCCTTTTTGGGAGGTTCTGCTATTGCAAAGGTAACACCGGCTTTTATACCGTAGAAAACAGTCATTTATTTGCAAAAATGACGGCTAAAAACCGGCTAAAATTAGCATTAAATTTCACTTTAAAAAAAGTACCACACCTTATTTCTAGCATCCAAGAGGACATTCATTTAAAATAAGCTAAAAACAAATAGCTTTTGTCTCGTTACTTTTCTTAAATTTGTCGCTTATACAAAGAAAAGAACCATGTTACAAGTAGCATTTATTAGAGAAAACAAAGAAGCCGTATTGATCGGTTTGGCAAAGCGTAATTTTAAAAACGCCGAAGCAATTATTGATGAAGTTATAACCGCCGATGAAACCAGACGTGCATCACAGGCTTTATTAGACAATGTATTGTCCGAATCTAATAAATTATCCAAGGATATTGGAATGTTATTTAAATCTGGTGAAGTTCAGAAAGCAACACTTTTAAAAGAAAAAACAGTTCAGTTAAAAGAAGAATCTAAGCAATTGACTGAAAAGTTACAAGCAGCTGGAGAAAAAGTAACTGAATTATTATATCAAATTCCAAACATTCCTAATGCATTAGTACCTGCAGGAAACTCGGAAGATGACAATCAAAATATTTTTAGCGAAGGAGACATTCCTACTTTACATAAAGATGCAATCCCTCACTGGGAACTTGCAAAAAAATATGACATCATAGATTTTGAATTAGGTGTAAAAATTACCGGAGCAGGTTTTCCTGTCTATAAAGGTAAAGGTGCGAGATTACAACGTGCATTAATTGCTTATTTCTTAGATAAAAACTGTGATGCAGGATACGAAGAAACACAAGTACCACTTTTAGTAAACGAAGCTTCTGGAATAGGAACTGGACAATTACCAGACAAAGAAGGTCAAATGTACCACTGTGAAATAGATAATTTATATTTAATTCCTACAGCAGAAGTTCCTGTGACAAACATTTTTAGAGATGTATTGTTAAAGGAAGAAGATTTCCCGGTATTAAAAACATCCTACACGCCTTGTTTTAGACGTGAAGCAGGTTCTTATGGAGCACATGTACGTGGATTAAACAGGTTACATCAATTTGACAAAGTAGAGATTGTACGTGTGGAGCATCCATCAAAATCTGCCACTGCTTTAGACGGAATGGTWGAYCATGTWAANNAAWTANNTTRCAAGAAYTAGARTTRCCWTAYCGTATTTTRCGTTTATGTGGWGGWGATTTAGGATTTACWGCYGTWATGACYTAYGATTTTGARGTRTTYTCAACAGCTCARGACMGWTGGTTRGAARTTAGYTCTGTRTCTAAYTTTGAAACMTTCCAAGCCAATCGTTTAAAATTACGTTTTAAAGATGCCAATGGAAAAAGCCAGTTAGCACATACATTAAATGGAAGTAGCTTAGCATTGCCTAGAATATTGGCTGCTCTTTTAGAAAACTACCAAACACCAGAAGGAATTAAAATACCTAAAGTATTGATCCCATATTGTGGTTTTGAAATGATTAGCTAGATTTTAAATCTAAAAAAAATAATTAAACACGGTTTTCATTTTCTTGAAAACCGTGTTTTTTTTATTTCACTCTATTTGAAAGATCTCATTTCAATACCTCTCGAAAAAAATATCCAGCACAAAAACCCTATCTTTGCTATTATAAAACAATGGATGTTATGGATTTAGACAAACGAAAATATAAATTTATACAAAAGTTACTTACTGTAAACGAATCCCTTTTTGAACAATTGGAATATGTACTGAATAAAGGCACTAAGGGCAACGAACGCATAAGTATTGAGCAATATAACAAGGAAATTGATGCCGCTATTGTACGTGTAGAAAACGGAGATTTTCATACTCAAGAAGAGGTTGAAAAAATCATGGACACGTGGTAAGAAAAGTTCTATGGGACAAAGAGGCCGTTTTGGAACTTCAAGGAATATTTAATTTCCTAAAAAAACAATCTCCTATATCTKCTAATAAAGTTAAAACCGCCATTCGAAGAACAAGTAAAGAGCTCGCTGAACATTCAGAAATCTACAGCTTAGACAGGTTCAAAAACAACAATATAGGGACTATCAGAGCTTTTGAAAAACACAATATCAGAGTTACCTACAARGTAACACCGACTACAATTCTAATTATCCGTGTAAGGCACACGAGTAGAGAACCACTCTCACACTAAAACCTAAACACTCAAATACAATTAGACCATTTTAAGTCTAATCCCTTCCAGAAAGTAACATATACTTCCTGTTATTTTGAACGCGACATCACTAACCGTTTATTAAAACATCTCATTTCATCCAAGGCTTCAAAATAGGCATTCAATTGTCCTTTTTTCATATAATTGATAGCCTTTTGCTTTGCTACTCTGTATTTAACTTTAACTGCCTTCATAGTATTAGATATTTAAAACATATACTATAAAGACGTCTTGTGATGGGTTTTGTTACAATAAAGCAACTCAAAACGCCGGACAACAAGTACTTCTAAACTTCTTAATCCCCACTTTCCCTTTGATACCACCCACAGTTTCTGTATATTCGTTTTAAAGAAAAAGAAATGCGTACACTAATTGTCCTAATTTTTATACTTATCCAATCTGTAGTTTTGTTTGCCCAAGACCAGCAATTGGCCTATCAATATTTTAGGGCTGGAGAATACGAAAAATCAGCCTCTATATTTGAAAACCTTCTAAAAAAGAACCAACACAATTATACCTATTTAAAATACTTAATCCAATCTTACCAGCAGAATGAACAATACGACAAAGCAACTGCTGTTATAGAGAAAAACCTACTCACATCACGTAACAAACATTATTTACAAATACATTTAGGTTATAATTATCAGTTGCAACACGAGCAAGAAAAAGCCAAGGTATACTATGAAAAAGCAATTGCTTCTATCAAAAAAAATCCGAACCAAGGATACATGGTTGCACGGACTTTTCAGGACTGCCTCCTTTTAGATTACGCTTTAAAAGCGTATAAAAAAACCATGGAAAAGAATCCCAATGCCAACTACAACATTCAAATTGCAAAGATTTACGGAGAGAAAGGAGACTTGGAACTGATGTTTAACACCTACTTAGATTATGTAGAAAAGAACAAAAATAACTTAAAATTAATCAAGAGTTATTTGGGGAAATACATCACCAACGATTCCGAAGATACCGCAAATTTATTATTTAAAAAAGCAGTATTAATTCGTTCACAAAGCAATCCACAAAACACATGGAACCAGCTATTGAGTTGGCTATTTATGCAGCAAACCGATTACGGAAAAGCACTTATTCAAGAAAAAGCATTGTTTAAAAGGAATAAAACTTCTTTAAATCCCATTTTTGAAATGGGAAGAATAGCCTTTAATGCCAGTGACTATTATGCTGCAAAAAAATGTTTCTCCTATATTTTAGACAATAGTAATTCTCCCATAGACCAATTAAGTTCTAAGCTGTTTTTATTGCAAATCACCATTACTAATGACCCCAAATCAGAAGTTATAGAAAGTAAATTCCAAGAGTTATTAAACAGCTACGGAAAAACAACAAGCACCTTAGATGTACAAATGGTCTATGCCAACTATTTAACCTATGTAAAAAACGCACCCGAAAAAGCAACTGATGTGCTACAACACGCACTTAGCTTGCAACTGAACAAATTTCAAACAGCGACCATAAAATTAAGCCTCGCGGATATATTTGTATTTACGGGCAAGTATAACAAAGCACTTATTTACTACACCCAGGTACAGTCCAAATTAAAAAACCATGTAATAGCACAACATGCACGTTTTAAAATAGCGAGGACATCTTATTATAAAGGAGACTTTAAATGGGCACAATCCCAATTAAAAGTATTAAAAAAATCTACTTCACAACGAATTTCGAATGATGCCTTAGATTTAAACCTCCTCATATTAGACAACACTGCCAAAGACAGTATTCATACTGCCTTAAAAATGTACTCAAAAGCAGACTTATTGTGTTTTCAAAACAGAAAAGAGGAAGCTCTTCATATACTAGAACAATTATTAGTAGCGCACAAAGGACATTCCATAGAAGACGAGGCCTTGTTTAAACTGGCCCAATTAGAAGTAGAAAAAGAGAACTATGAACAAGCCATTACTTATTATAGTAAACTGATTGAAATTAACAAGGAGGACATTCTTGTGGATGATGCAGTCTACAACATAGGACTCATTTATTTGAATAAGCTAGAGAATCCCTCAGAGGCATCTAAATATTTTGAGGATATTATTTTTAATTATCCCTCGAGTATATTTCTAGTAGAAGCTAGAAAAAAATACAGAAAAATCCGTGGAGATGACCTTCAATAAAGGCAGAAGATAGTCCTCTAAAGTTATGAATTAACAGCAGAAAAAAGAGACAAAAAACAGTAGACTCACAGTCAATAAAAACCGCTACCTTTGCACTTTAAAACAAATGCCCATGTATATTTATAGCGTTACCATAAATATTGAGAATAATGTAGAAAAGGAATGGCTAGATTGGATGCGTAACACCCATATCCCAGCTGTTTTAAAAACCGGAAAATTTAGCAAAGCTCTTATGAGTCAAGTGATGATAGAAGAAGAAATGGGAGGCGTTACCTACTCTGTACAATATACCACCGACAGTTTGGAAACATTACATGCCTACCAACAGGAAGATGCCCCAAGCCTACAACAAGAAACCGAACGGAAATTCGCAGGTAAATACGTGGCTTTCAGAACAGAATTACAAGTAATCCAAGAATTTATATAAATGTCAGTAAGAGCAAAAAAACATTTAGGACAGCATTTTTTAACAGATGAAACCAWCGCTAAAAAAATAGCAAATACATTAACCGAAGTTGGCTACGACAACGTCTTGGAAATTGGCCCAGGAATGGGAGTACTTACCAAATATTTATTACAAAAARACTACACAACATCGGKGATAGAAATTGACACCGAATCTGTAGCATACTTAGAAAGTAATTACTTGAATTTAGCAGACCGTATTCATTCAAAAGATTTTTTAAAAACTGATTTAACTGAGATTTTTAAAGGAGAACAATGTGCTATCACAGGAAACTTCCCTTATAACATCTCAACACAAATTGTTTTTAAAACATTAGAYTACAGAGATTTTATCCCTGAATTGACRGGGATGTTTCAGAAGGAAGTAGCAGAACGAATCGCTGAGAAAGAAGGAAGTAAAAAATACGGAATCCTGTCTGTAATAGCACAGGCTTTTTACGATATCGAATATTTATTTACCGTTCCTCCTAGTGTTTTCAATCCGCCACCAAAAGTGGATTCTGGAGTTTTAAGAATGGTTCGTAAAAAGGATTACTCTTTACCCGTAGATGAAAAATTATTTTATCGTGTGGTAAAAACTGGATTTCAACAACGTAGAAAAACATTGCGAAACAGCTTAAAAACATTCAATTTATCGGATGAGCTACGTGCAGAAGAAGTATTTTCAAAACGCCCAGAACAATTAAGTGTAAAAGCTTTTATAGAGCTAACAGCTAAAATTCAAAACGATGCAGTTCGAACTCACGCCACAGATAGCTAAAAACATAAAAAAATGGATCGCTAATGGCGAAAATCTTCAATTAACACAATTATTAGAAGATGTCCATTTTGCGGATATAGCCGAAATCTTAGAAGAAATCAGCTTTTCTGATGCTATTTATATCATCAAGTTATTAGACAGTGAAAAAACGGCTGAAGTTTTAGCTGAATTGGATGATGATACGCGTGAAAAAGTCTTGAAAGGGCTTTCTTCTAAAGAAATTGCCGAAGAAATAGACGAACTAGATACGGATGATGCTGCCGATATTATTTCTGAATTACCAGACCAACAGAAGGAAGAGGTAATTGCCCAACTAGAGGATGTAGAACACGCCAAAGACATTGTAGATTTACTACGACACGACGAGGACACTGCTGGTGGATTAATGGGGAAGGAATTGGTAAAAGTTAACGAAAACTGGACCAATATTACCTGTGTAAAAGAAATGCGTAGGCAGGCTGCCAATGTAGATAAAGTACATACCATTTACGTGGTAGATGACCATGATATTTTAAAAGGACGCTTGTCTTTAAAAAGTTTACTAACCACACCTGCAACCACCCCTGTAAGAGAAATTTACAACCATCAAATCACCTCGGTTTCTGTAACCGAAAACGATGAGGAAGTTGCGAGAATCATGCAAAAATATGACCTTTTTGTAATTCCTGTTATTGATGAAATGGGAAGACTTACTGGTCAAATTACCATTGATGATATTGTAGATATC
>NVSD01000109.1 GCA_002401105.1 Flavobacteriaceae bacterium
ATATACGCTAACTTTTCTCTTGGTATTCCTAACTTATCAAAAATGGGTCTGTATAAAGTCCCCACAGTTAAAGAACTAATACTTGTTTCTACAAACAACAACAAACCTGTTACCGCTGCTAAAACTTGTACCATTACTCTACTATAACCATTTTTTTTACGTTCGAGCTTCACCAATATTTTGTTTATAATATTGATAAAACCTTCGACTCCTCTAGAATATTGAATAAAAATTAACAGTGCACCTACCAAGGCACTAAACATAATTGTTCTTGTGTTCCCTTTAGATTGAAAAACATTTACCAATGCTTCAATCATTGCTAAAGTACCATCTAAAGGATGCCATCCTTTAATAATTAACCAAGAAAACCAGATACCAAATAACAAAGCTATATACACTTGTTTGGTTCTTAATGCCAAAATAATAGCAACTATTGGTGGTATTACTGAAAGAAATCCGTATTCCATAAAAGAATTTTTAATTTGGTTAAAGGTAATAAAATACAACACATTTTATCATGCTATACTTTGAAAAATATAGACCTTAAATTAGCCTATAAATTTATTAATTATACCGCTGCTAAAGAGTTTTTTTTATGATGACAAATAATTGCTAGCCTAACAGTATAAGAACATTTTATTTAGCAATATAGTTTACTACAAAACAAGCAATCTAAAATAGGCACCTATATCTATCTCAAAGTGCTTACTCAATATTATATTTTTTAGTAATTCACTAACGAAAGAGCATAATTACAACAAAGAATACAATTGCAACAACCGCAAAGATAAATAATCACAAAAAACAAAGTAAATCATTGTAGTATCATAAAAATATATACATTTGTTACGTGCAATCAATTAAAAGAAATACAACCACTTCAATTATCGTTACTCGCGTAACGCGTATTTCTATGATTATTACTGGCACGATTACCCCTTAGGGGTTTCATTTTTACATATTCGTCCGTTATACTATCCCGTTTTTTTACAAAAACAAGGGGCTAACACAACACAATCAGTTATTTTTATAAAAAATCAAATATGAAAGTTTTAAAATTTGGAGGATCTTCAGTCAAGACATCAGAAAGCATCCAAAAAGTGATACAAATTGTAAAAGAAAGTGTTTACAATCAAAAAGTAGTGGTCGTAGTTTCGGCCGTGGGAGGTGTGACCGATTTATTATTGGAAACCGCACATACTGCAGCTAAAGGAAACGAAGCCTATATAAACAGCTTTAAAGAAATTGAAAATACACATATAGATATTATCCGTAACCTCATCCCAATAAAATCGCAAAGTGGTGTTTTAGGACAGGTTAAAAAGATGCTTAACCAACTGGAAAGCATCTTAGAAGGTGTGTATTTAATTCATGAATTAACCGACAAAACCACGGATAGAATTGTGAGTTTTGGTGAACTCTTGTCATCGTTTATTATCACAGAGGGCATGAAATCTTCAGGAATAAATGCCATCAGAAAAAATGCACAAGAACTTATTGTAACCGATGCTAATTTTGGAAATGCCAGCGTACTTCCTAAACTTAGCAATGCWAAAATAACMRCATATTTTGATACAGAAACAGCKGATGTAGTYTTATTACCYGGCTTTGTTTCCGCTACAGAAAACGGAGAAGTTTCTACTTTRGGCAGAGGAGGTTCCGATTAYACAGCTGCYATTATAGCYGCTGCCTTGGACGTAAATGTATTGGAAATATGGACGGACGTGAGCGGTATGTATACCGCCAATCCWAGCTTRGTAAAACAAGCATTTCCAATTGCATCTATCTCTTATCAAGAAGCYATGGAACTGTCTCATTTTGGAGCCAAGGTATTGTACCCTCCTACCATTCAACCKGTATTRGARAAGGAAATYCCTATCTGTATAAAAAAYACTTTTGAACCTWCRGCTGATGGAACTATTATTTCCAAAGTATCAAAAAACAGCAATCCTATTAAAGGGATTAGYCATATAGATAACATGTGTATCGCGACCTTAGAAGGAAGTGGAATGATCGGTATCCCTGGTTTTTCTAACCGACTTTTTGAGGCCTTGTAYCTACATAAAATWAATGTRTCCTTAATTACACAAGCCTCTTCGGAACATTCTATTTGTTTTTCCTTTGACGCTAAGGATGCTGAAAAGGCAAAAAAAGTGGTAGACAAGGCTTTTGAACACGAAATAGCCCAACATAAAGTAGAACCTTTATTGATAGAAAACGACAATGCTATTATTGCATTGGTAGGTGATAACATGAAAAACCACCAAGGCATTAGTGGGAAAATGTTTAGTACTCTTGGAAAGAACAATGTAAATATACGTGCCATTGCACAGGGAGCTTCTGAGAAAAACATATCCGCAGTAATTGCCCATAAAGACATTAAAAAAGCATTGAATTCCTTGCACAATACCTTCTTTGAAAACCAAACCAAACAATTGAATTTGTTTGTCGTTGGAGTTGGAAATGTAGGAGGAAAACTGATAGAACAAATAACACAGCAACACAGCTATTTAGTTGATAATTTACAGTTAAATATTCGTATTGTGGGAATGGCAAATTCTAGAAAAATGCTGATAAATGATGATGGAATTGATTTAAAAACATGGCAACAACAATTGTCAGATTGTGAGGTTCCTTTTAGTTTAGAAGATTTCCATCAACAAGTCATAACCCTAAATTTACAAAACAGCATTTTTGTAGACAATACCGCAAATGCTACTGTTTCAAATGTGTACGAGCAGTATTTAAAAGAAAGTGTGGCCGTGGTAACGTGTAACAAAATAGCCTGTTCATCTGACTATTACAACTATAAGAACTTAAAACGATTGTCTAAAAAATACAATGCGCCATTTTTATTCGAAACCAATGTTGGCGCTGGACTACCAATTATAAATACCCTGAATAATTTAATTGATTCTGGAGATAGAATTCATAAAATACAAGCTGTACTCTCTGGAAGTTTGAATTTTATATTCAATAATTTCAATGCCGATGCTAGCTTTTATGATGTGGTAAAACAAGCAGGTGTGGAAGGCTATACGGAGCCAGATCCACGCATCGATTTAAGCGGTGTGGACGTCGCCAGAAAAATTTTAATTCTCGCACGTGWAAGTGGTTATAACATGGAATTGGATGCTATAGAAAATAAGACTTTTTYAGGCACMGAAGGATTAAAATCGGATAGTATTGATGATTTTTACGAAAGCTTAAAATCAGATTCTGAACATTATAATAGCATTTATGCGTCTGCAGCTGCAAAAGAGGAACGCTTAAAATACGTGGCTGAATTTAAAGAAGGAAAAGCAAACGTAAGTTTACAATCGGTAGGAAGTGACCATCCTTTTTACAATTTAGATGGAAGTGATAATATTGTATTGTTCTTTACAGACAGGTATCCTACGCAACCACTTATTATAAAAGGAGCGGGTGCTGGAGCAGATGTAACTGCGGCTGGATTGTTTGCAGATATAATTAGAATCGGAAACAACTAAACTATGGAAAGTATTAAAATTTTTGCCCCAGCAACTATCGCCAACGTATCCTGTGGGTTTGATGTACTCGGACTCGCCTTAGATACGGTGGGTGATGAAATGATTATCAGAAAAACAGCAGAAAAAGGGATTAAAATCACCAAAATTATAGGTCAGGACTTACCCTTAGAAACCCACAAAAATGTGGCAGGAGTTGCAGGATTAGCCTTCTTATCTGCCTTGGAATCCGACAATGGTTTTGAGATAGAAATTTATAAAAACATAAAACCTGGAAGTGGTATTGGAAGTAGTGCTGCCAGTAGTGCTGGTGCTGTCTGGGCCATGAATGAATTGCTTGGAAGGCCTTTTAACACCACACAATTAGTAAAATTTGCCATGGAAGGAGAACGCTTGGCAAGCGGCGTAGCGCAYGCGGACAATGTAGCTCCTGCCCTGTTTGGTGGATTTACATTAGTACGAAGTACAAACCCTTTAGAAGTGGTAAAAATTCATACTCCCGACCAATTATACGCCACGGTTATTCATCCGCAAATAGAAGTAAAAACGTCGGATGCTCGTGAAATATTAAAATCAAATGTCACCTTAAAAGACGCCATTACCCAATGGGCAAATGTAGGAGGATTGATTAGCGGATTGTATACAGAAGACTACGATTTAATAGGAAGGTCTTTACAGGATGTCATTGTAGAGCCCATCCGTTCCATCTTAATACCTGCCTTTGACGCCGTAAAATCTAGCTCACTCAAAGCAGGTGCATTGGGCTGCGGTATTTCTGGTTCTGGCCCTTCCATTTTCGCCTTAAGTAAAGGCTTGGAAACAGCAGAAAAAGTGGCTGAATCGATGAAATCAGTTTATGAAAATGTGGGAATCGATTTTGATATTCACGTTTCAAAAATCAATCAACAAGGGATAAAAATATTATAAAAAAGARACGCATGAATTATTAYAGTTTAAATAACAAAGACACTAAAAGCAGTTTTGAAGATGCCGTTGTTAGAGGATTAGCTCCTGACAGAGGTTTGTATTTTCCGGAAAACATTACRCCGCTTTCAAGTGAATTTTTCAAAAATATAGARAATTATTCCAACGAGGACATTGCTTTTGAGGTTATCAAACAATTTGTAGGAGACGAAATTCCTAAAGCTGTTTTAAAAAAAATAATTAAAGAAWCCATCAATTTTGAATTCCCTGTAGTAAAAGTTGARGACAAYATCCATGCCTTGGAATTGTTTCATGGTCCYACCATGGCTTTTAARGATGTAGGCGCTCGCTTTATGGCACGCTGCTTGGGYTATTTTAACCGAGATAAGCAGGACGAAAACGTGACTGTTTTGGTGGCGACTTCTGGTGATACTGGAGGCGCTGTTGCCCATGGATTTTTAGGAGTAAAAGGAGTAGATGTTGTTATTTTATATCCAKCCGGAAAAGTAAGTGATGTGCAAGAAAAGCAATTAACTACCTTAGGACAAAACATTGTTGCCTTGGAAGTAGATGGCGTATTTGACGATTGCCAAGAAATGGTAAAAACTGCCTTTTTAGATAAAGAAATCACAGAAGAACGTACCTTAACATCTGCAAACTCGATAAACGTAGCAAGATGGCTACCACAAATGTTTTATTTCTTTTTTGCTTACAAGCAATTAAAACACAAAAATAAAGGATTGGTTTTCTCTGTACCTAGTGGAAATTTTGGAAATATTTGTGCAGGAGTAATGGCCCAGCAATTAGGCCTACCCGTACATCAATTTGTGGCATCTTGCAATATAAACGATGTGGTTCCAAATTTTTTCAAATCTAAAGAATACACACCTCAGCCATCCAAACAAACCATTTCCAATGCAATGGATGTTGGAAATCCGAGTAATTTTATTAGGATACAAGAAATTTTCAATAATGATTTTGAGCAGTTGAGTAAACATATATCTTCCTATTCTTTTGATGATAATGCCACAAGAGAAATCATGAAAAAGATACATGACACCACAGGCTATGTTGCAGACCCACATGGTGCAGTCGGTTATTTAGGTCTCAAAAAATACATGCAAAAACAACATTTACAAGGCGTGTTTTTAGAAACCGCACATCCCATTAAGTTTGCGAACGTGGTAGAGCCTATTTTGGATATTAAATTAGAATTACCCCCACAAATTATGGAAGTAATTGACAAGGAGAAAAAATCCACAAAAATAAATACCTATCAAGATTTAAAAGATTTTTTAATCAAACAACCTGTCCGAGGCTAGAGACGCAATGCTTTGCGTCTCCCCACGATTACAACAACAACAACAACAACAACAACAACAACAACAACAACAACACCCCATCCTATATTCAAAACAATAAAATTTTGAATATAGGATGTTTGTTTATTGGGTTGGTTTTATGTGAAAAAACAATACGTAATTGACGGTTTTATTGCGGGTATTGACCGATTATGACATAATTATTCTATAATTACAATGTGTTTTTCGTGTAATTACGTTTTGATTATATCGTTATTTTGATATAATTACGTTTTGATCATCCCGTGATTTTGATATGATTACGTTTTAGAATGAGACGCAAGGCATTGCGTCTCTACGTATAATTGGATGGTRAAAATATTATTAAATTTCGTTCGATTTTTAATCTAAAATTGGCAATACAAATTTATCCAATACACTTGGTTGTTCCATCATCTTTTCAATGGCATCTGACGTTCTGGGTGCCGCTTCTGATAAATTTACGGGTCCTTTTTTGGTGATTAAAATATCATCTTCAATTCTTACGGCTATCCCCCACCATTTGGAATCACAGGGGCTATTATGAGGAATGTAAATTCCAGGTTCTACTGTGATTACTTGGTTTACTTTAAAAGGACCAAAATTCCCTGTATCATGCACATCCAACCCTATATAATGAGATGAACCATGTGGAAAATATTGTCGAGAATCTTCCTTGTTTTTTATGATGCCTAACTTTATCAATCCTTTTGTTATAATCGTTCTAGCGGCATGGTCAGGAGCCGAAAACGCATTCCCAACTTGTACTTTTACGATGCCAGCTGTTTGGGCTTTGTAGACCAAATCATAAATTAGTTTTTGCGCTGCTGTGAATTTTCCATTGGCTGGAATGGTGCGTGTAACATCGGCCGTATAACCATGATATTCCGCCCCTAAATCCATTAACACCAGTTGGTTTTTAATATTGGTCTTATTATTTTCAATATAATGCAACACACAACCATTATTTCCTGCWCCTACAATAGAAGGATAGCCCTCGTACTCTGCTCCATATTTTTTATATACAAATTCGTGTATCCCTTGAACCTCTGTCTCRGACATACCTTCGTGCATKGCTTTCATCATTTCAATTTGTCCAATGGCAGAAATTTTAATTGCTCTTGTCAGTAAAACTAATKCTTCCRCTGTTTTAATCTCCCTTAAACTAGCCATATAGCCCAACAACAAATCTGAATTTAAAYGTCTTTTTTTAAGCAGTTCCTTTTTATCAAAAGAAATCGTCTTTTCAGAAATAATCTGTTTTTTATAAGCTGCAATCAATGAAAACAAATCTACTTCATTACTTGTATCTCTTAGGTCATTTTGAAAATCTTTCATTAATATTTTGTCAAACACAGAAAAATTCACCCATCCATCTATAAAATCATATCCAGTTATAGCCAGCGAAAACCCAAGCTTTTGTTCAACTCCTGGAACTCCTAAACGTTCTCCTAACCATACTTCTTTTTGAGCATCTTTTTGTTGTACTATCACCAATTCGTTCACCTTCTTTCCGTTTATATCTTGCATCTCAGAAAAAACCAACAACATGGTATGTGGTTCTTTGTAGCCCGTTAAATAATAAAAATCAGGATCTTGATGATAGACATATTCTACATCATTAGATCTATTTCTGACGGCATTTGCAAAAAACACAGCCACTGAATTTTCAGGTAATAAATTACGCAAAGCAGCTCTTCTCCCTGCATGAAAATCTGCACTGAGATAATCAGTAGGTTTGTATTTGTTTTGCCCAAAACTTCCGAAAACAATAGTGAAAAACAATAAAACTGATAGAATCTCTCTCATTTCTTTATAAAGTTGATGATTTCCAAATATACATTAAAAAGATCCATTCCATCCCTTCTTTAAATCATTCAAACAAATGGTATTTTCCAATCAATACAAGATAAGTTAGTACAAAAACTCTCAACTATATTTAATACATTTGTGGAAAACTAAATTAGATGAAAAACACAGCTTTAACAGATATCCATATAGAATTGGGAGCAAAAATAGTTCCTTTTGCTGGTTATAACATGCCGGTACAATATGACGGAATAAATATAGAACACGAAACCGTACGTAATGGCGTAGGTGTTTTTGATGTTTCGCACATGGGAGAATTCTTTTTAAAAGGAGAAAATGCTCTTGCTTTAATTCAGAAAATCACAACAAACGACGCTTCTATCCTTTTTGATGGAAAAGTACAGTACAGTTGTATGACTAATAATGAAGGCGGAATTGTGGATGATTTATTGGTATATCGTATTAAAGCTGACGAATATATGTTGGTGGTTAATGCTTCTAATATAGAAAAAGACTGGAACTGGATTGCACAGCACAATGATTTGGGTGTGGAAATTACAGACCGTTCTGATGAATACTCATTATTAGCCGTTCAAGGACCAGATGCTGATGAAGTTTTACAAAAACTGACCGAAGTAAACCTTTTCAAAATGGTGTATTA
This sequence comes from Flavobacteriaceae bacterium, assembly GCA_002401105.1. Taxonomy (GTDB): domain Bacteria; phylum Bacteroidota; class Bacteroidia; order Flavobacteriales; family Flavobacteriaceae. The sequence goes on from NVSD01000109.1 coordinate 8,223, forward strand.
CACATTCGAAATTGGAAAATTTGCAGGCATGAATGATATTATTATCTCAAAAACTGGTTATACAGGTTCGGGAGGTTTTGAAATCTATTTTAAAAACGAAAATGCAGTTACCATTTGGAATGCTATTTTTGAGGCAGGAAAAGATTTCGGAATCAAGCCAATCGGATTGGCCGCTAGAGATACCTTGCGTTTAGAAATGGGATTCTGTTTATACGGAAACGATTTAAGCGATACTACATCACCCATTGAAGCTGGTTTGGGATGGATTACAAAATTCACGAAAGACTTTGTYAATTCAGAAGAAATTAAACGTCATAAGGAAGAAGGTGTTACACGTAGATTGGTTGCCTTTGAATTGACTGAAAAAGGAATTCCTAGACAAGGATACCCAATACTAAACTTAGACGGTGAGGAAATTGGTGTAGTTACTTCTGGAACCATGTCCCCATCACTTAAAAAAGGAATTGGAATGGGTTATGTTAAAAAAGGAAATACTAAAAAAGACACAGAATTGTTAATTCAAGTTCGTAAAAAGACATTGAAAGCAACTGTTATTAAATTACCTTTTTACAAAGGGTAGTTTAAATTTTATAGATACTAAAAAGAGGTTTTTGAGTTTTCAAAAACCTCTTTTTTATGTTTGCATTTTATTAAAATCTTTCGGGATGTTTTCCTTTTAAATCCTTAAAAAAATCATAGAAATGTTCAAAATCTTTTTCTCGATTATCAGTCRCTGAATATGGCTCGGAAAGAACAACTGTTTTCTTCCCAAAATCTAAGCCTATCATTATAATAGGCACTTTCGCACCTTTGGCTATATAATAAAAACCTGTTTTCCATTTATCAACCTTTTTACGAGTTCCCTCAGGAGCCAAAGCTAAGATAAATTCTTCTTTTGAATTGAAAATATCCACAATGGCATCTACTAAATTAGCGCTTTTAGACCTGTCCACAGGTACACCACCAAATGCTTTAAATATAAATCCGAAGGGTGGTTTAAAAATAGAGGCTTTTCCTATAAAATTAGCAGGGAAACCACAGACCCATTTAGTAAAGATTCCAACAGGGAAATCCTGCCAGCTGGTATGGGGAGCAGCTATAATTACACACTTTTTAATGTGACTAGGAACTGTATTTTCTATTTTCCATCCTAAGATACGGATGAATATAAGCTTTGCAAATTGTTGCATAATATTAAATATGAGGAATTGATATTTCCGCAAATATAAAAATCTTATTTTTATCCCCTAATTTAATTCTTATGAATCACGAAATACTTTTAATAATCATTGGCTGTTTAGGATTACTCTTTGGGTTTATCATTGGGAAATTAATAAGTAATACTACATTTAACAAACAACTTATTACTGCTAAAGAACAGATTAAAAACCTTGTCAAAGAGCAACAAGATTCAAAAGAACTACTCCGAAGCATGTCTTTTGAAAAAGACAACGAAGCTACGTTAAAAAAGCAGTTTGAAATAGAATGCGTGATTAAAAACGAAGAATTAAAAAACCTTCAGGAAAAGTTAGAGAACAACAAAACAGAAGTCAAAGAATTACAAGAAAAATTCACCACACATTTTGAATTATTAGCCAATAAAATTCTAGAGGAAAAATCCAGTAAATT
>NVSD01000110.1 GCA_002401105.1 Flavobacteriaceae bacterium
TAGTTATTGTTTTTTGCGAGATAGTGACGTTATCATGACGATGTGTCATAAACTGCGCTGGGAGTTCGCAAAATTTGACTGTCAGTCCATAACAAGGAAGTGTGTGATGCAGATACGATCTAGTCGAGAAGCGAATAGAAAGTCTAATCGAGAGCCAGAATTTCAGCCACAAGTCATGGTGGAGAATAAAACCAGTTACGACGGTCCTGAATCTCAGCTAAGTATTTATGATACATTTCAACAAGCTAAACGAGTGGTGTTAAAGTCTGACCAGCCCTTGTTTTGCGCTATGCTCACGGGTAAAAAAGTGATGCATTTAAAAGGAATGCCGGATTTTGAGTTTTTACCGGGGGAATCTGTGGTAATGCCTGCAAAAGAAGAAATGATAATAGATTTTCCTTTGGCGACGCAAACGGACCCAACACAGTGTTTAGCTTTAGGAATAGATGCTGCTAAAATAAGCGATGTGGTTTATAAGTTTAACCATGCTGTTACTATTGAAAATGAGAATGATTCATGGGATTTAGATAGTTCTGCTTCTCATTTAGTGAATAACAAGCAGGTAAATATTCTCTTAAAAAGAATGCTGTATACCTTTACTAAAAACACAAGTAGCTCTAAAGATATGCTCTTGGATTTGATGTTGCAAGAATTGATTGTTAGGTTGTTGCAGTCAAAAGCAAAAGGAGTTATATTAAATGATTCCTTGGGGAAGTATAGAGATACGAGGATTGGTTCGGTAATTCAGTTTATCAAAAAGAATTTAACCAATAAGGATATAACAGTAAATTTATTGGCGGATAAAGCGTGTATGAGCGTTTCTAATTTTCATAAAAAGTTTAAAAACACCTTGGGAGTTTCTCCAATAGATTATATCAATTCAGAAAAAGTAAATTTCGCTAAAAACTTGATTCGAGAACATCGAAATGTTCAAATGTCGGAAATTGCCTTAAAATCGGGCTTTAATAATACCAGTTATTTTAACCGTCAGTTTAAAAAAATGGAATTGATGACGCCTTTGTCATTTCGGAATTCATTTGATATAAAAATCTGATATAGAAAAAATCCCTCTTTTAAAAAGAAGGATTTATTATGTTATGTGTGTTTCTTAGTCTTTTTTAGTGGTAATTATAATAACGCCATCTTTGGCTTTATCGCCGTACTTATCGGTATCTTTCTCGTCTTTTAAAACTACTATACTTTTAATGTTATCAGGATCCGTATTGTTTAAATCAGATACAACACCATCAATTATATAAAGAGGCTTTTTTGAGGTTTGAAATGCTATTTCTTTGTTTGTTTTAAGAGTCATTTCTACCACGCCATTTTCCCCTTTAGAACCGTATTTTTCTATTGCATTATCACTTTTTAGGACGATTATAGATTTTATATTTTCGGTTTTAATAGCGTCAAAAATTTTTGATGAAACTTCTTTTCCTTCTAGGATGTACAGTCTTTTAGTGTTAGTGTTTTTTTGAATGCTGTCTTGTGTTTTAAATGAAAATTCAGCATTATTAATGATAGTGCTAGTCATTGTTATAACAGTGAAAGAAGCGGGGTCTTTATCTACATTCCTGAAAATAATGTTATCAGAATTAGCAGGGTCAAGTGCTAATTTAAAAGCCATGATAACTTTGCTGTCATGCCTTTTTATGGTCATCCTTTTTAAGTAGGACCTATCAGATGCTTTTTTTGTTTTAATGGTAATTTCGGTTAGCTGATCATTTGAATTTCGCTTTATATTTGTAAATTTTAATTTTAGCTTGTTCGATTCAAAAGCTTTTTCAATGGCTTTTAATTCCTTAGTCGTTGTTTCAGACTTCACTAAATAGCTTGTTGTTTCCTGATGGTGTTGCTCAAATTTAATTTGTGCTTCCATRTTAAAAKTCCAGAAAAACARGGCWATYAAWGGTAAAACTAAAAKGGTTTTCCATCGACTAATGTTGGTTGATGCAGTTTTGTTTAACATAATAATTCGTTTTTTTATAAGTGATTGGTAAAAATGAGTGGCTAAAKCCGGCTGTATAATGGTAGCCGTGTTTTTGACTAAAGTGTATTGGTATGCTTTGGGACAAGAGATTTTTTTGATGGTTTCGGTATCAGCAATGAATTCTAAATTTTCTTCCATGCTTTTTTTATACAACCAAGCCATTGGATTCCACCATTGTACAATTAATAGCAAGTTGGACAATAGGATGTCCGAGCTGTGGTATTGTGAACTATGTACATGCTCATGAGTGAGTATCATACTCAATTCCTCGGTAGTATGTAGCTTTTTATGAATGATGATATAGTTGAAAAAAGAAAAAGGTGTGCATTTAACGGAGGTGTCTAGGTATTGTTGGTCTTCAAATTGCATAGCCGAACTCTTGCTAATTATTTTGAAAAGACTGTAGCATTGGTGTAAAAAGCGTAGGCTCATTACCGTCACCCCTATAAAATAAAATACCCCTATAAAAAACATCCAATCTATAGGATTTGTTTCAGTGTTTAAAGTTTGATTTACAAGTGGAATACCCTGTTCAATTACTGGAGTAGGCATATAAATTACCCTTGTAAATACTAGTAATGGTAGTCCAAATGATAAGAATACACCAATGATTAAAAATACGCGATGCCATTGGAAATGGGTCTCTTTTTTTAAGAAGATGCTATAAACTGTAAGAAATAGTCCTAATACAAGTCCCGATTTAAATAARTAGTGAAGAAGTTCCATATTATTTTTTTTCTATTAGATTCAAAATTTCTCGTAACTCTTCTGCGGAGATTTTCTCGTTTTTCGCAAAAAAGGACACCATATTTTTATAGCTATTATCAAAATAAGATTCCATGGCCTCATGCATGAATTTTTTGGTATAAGCAGTTTTTGAAACCAAAGGAAAATATTGATGTGTTTTTCCAAAAGCTTTGTGAGAAATAAAGGCTTTCTCTTCTAATTTTCTAACAATTGTAGAAACAGTATTATAATGGTTTTCGTTCGGAAGTTCTGCCACAATCTCTTTGATAAATGCTTTTTCTAAATGCCATAATGCTTGCATTATTTCTTCTTCCTTATTCGTCAGTTTTTCCATAATTGTTGTTTCTACGTCAAACCTATAACTATTTTTCTAGTTATACAACTATTTTTATAGTTATGTCTCATGTGCTTGTTTTGTAATTTAATTATGGATGTACTTGTTTTTGTAAGGCTTAGGGAATTAACCGACGAATACTAGAGTTTGTTACAGTATATAGTGACGACAATTTCTGGTGTGTTTTAGTAATTGCAGCGAAACGATTTATTTGCGAGGGATAGATGAGATTCCATATATTTTTAATGAAAGTGGAGGTAGAAATATTAATTATCATAAATAACAATTATGAATTTTAAAGAAAAATACGGAGCATGGGCTTTGATTACTGGTGGGACTTCTGGGATAGGAGCTGAAATAGCAACTCAAGTAGCAGCAAAAGGTTTGAATATAATATTGGTAGCTAGACGGCTTAATTTATTGGAAGAGAGCGCCAAGAAATTAGAAGATGCTCATGGTGTATTAGTGAAAATAGTACAGGCTGATTTGAGTAAACAAGAAGATATTACTAAAGTTATAGCCGCTTCTAATCATTTAGAAATTGGTTTATTTGTGCCCTGTGCTGCTGTAGAAACTCATGGAGTGACTACTAATATTCCCTTGGAAAAAGAATTGGCTTTAATTCAGTTAAATATTACATCGGTTTTTACATTGACACATTATTTTGCTGGTAGAATGGTTGAAAGAGGGTGTGGTGGCGTGTTGTTAGTGTCAAGTATCATTGGACATATGCCTAATCCTTACTTGTCCAATTATGCAGGTTCAAAAGCGTATATTTTAAATTTTGGAACCTCACTTCATTGGGAAATGAAAAAGAAAGGAGTGGATGTTACTGTATTGTCTCCGGGGCCAACAGAAACTCCTATGATGGAAAATTCCGATATTGATATGAGTAAAACACCAATGACTTTTCAATCACCTGCCTTAGTAGCCACCTATGGAATTGAGGCTTTGGGGAAAAAAGCAGTGGTAATTCCTGGTTTTAAAAATAATATGATGGTGTTTATGGCGAGTAGGCTAGTGAGTACCTCGACTGCTATAAAGATGGGGGGGGAGATGATGGAAAAAGTATTGAATCCTAGATATTTATAATACAATAAAGCGATTTTTACTATGAGTAAAAATCGCTTTAATAACTATTTGGGGGAAATGTTACGCTAGGGCAACTATTTTTTCTGAGAATGCTTGGACTTTTTTCCAATCTGTATATTCAATTTCTGTGTCTGTATTAGTCGGTCCTTTGGTAATCCACATGATAAACTGTATCATAATTCTATCAAAAAACGGATACTTTTTATAGTCTAATTTTCCTGCAAACACTTCTACTAATGTAGGTCTCCAATCTATATTTTTGAAAAACTTAATTACATAAGGATTGGTGCTAGGGGTGTTTTTCTCTGGCTTTCTGGCGACTAAATTTACTGAAAAGAAAACTGTTTTAGCACTGTCAAGAATGGTTTTAGAGCTATTGATAAATTCAATTACTTTTTTGTGATGCACGCCATATCTGATACTTGCTCCTATAATAATTAAGGAGTATTGTTTTAGATTGCTGGTAGTGTCATCAATAGAAAGTAAATCAGCTACAAGGCCTTTTGATGCTATTTGAGATTTTATTTCTTGACAAATCTTCAAGGTCTGTCCATCTGTTGAAGAATAGAGAATTACAGTATTATTTGTCATGATAGTTTGGTTTATTGCTTTCTTATTGTAATAGATGCTTCTAAATTTTCTAATCTAGAAGAATATACCGCAAAATTACAGCCTATACCGTTCGTTAACAATGACATTCATCAGTTCGACAAAGGAATTATGGATTGAGAGTCTCTAAAGAGGGCTTTTTTAGTTGTTGATGGCTCCTACAAGAAGTATACATTCAGTCTCCGTTTTATTTTCTATGCCATGAGGAATTCCAGTTGGTAAAATAAAAAAATCTTCTTTTGTTCCTTCAAAACGTTCTTCGGATATTGTAATTGTTGGATTTCCTTCCAAAACAAAAATGTACTCTGTTTTTTTAGGATGGGTATGAATTGGATAGGTGGCTCCAGCAGCTACTTTTATCATTTTTAAACCACCGTTTTGAAGGTCTATCAACCCTTTGCCGCTAAATCMTTTAACAGCACCTGTTTTGTAATCTAATGATGCTGGTTTTATATAGTTGTCCATTGTTTGTTTTTGTTGATGTATACTTTTGTGCAAAGTACGGAAAATGCAATTAGAGATGAGGTTTAGAAAAAGAATATAGCGTAGAGAAAAAAGAATACTGTCTTTTGAGTAAATAAATAAGATGTAGCGTTTCGAATCTTTATTCTAGTAAAGATTCGATTCATTTAAAAACAGGTGTTTAACCGTATTAGAACATAGTACGCTTTAAAAGAGTAGATTACTCAGTTTAAAACTTACAATTGTCATATTGCTCCACTTACTTAAAACTTAAAACTTGTCACTTTTAACTTATCACTACTAAGCTATATCAACTTAAATGTAGCAACCGGTAATTTAGAATGATTTGTTAAATCTTCACTAACACTATTACTAAAAATATGTGCGAGTCCTCTTTTTCCGTGTGTGTTTACAATAATGATGTCGGCATTGATAAGTTTCGCGAAATTTAGGATGCCTGTTTCTATGCTTTTATCATTATATATATTAAGTGTATAATTTTTTAAATCGTGGCCGTTGATAAAATTTCGAATGGCATCACTAGAATCTTTAGTGCTTTCGAAATTATTTGCGGTATTAACTTTTAATAAATGGATTTTAGCGTCAAACTCGTTTGTGAAATCAAGTATGTTTTGGAAGGAGSGCCTGTTTTTAATATCGAAATCGGAAGCAAAGACAATATTTTTAATTTCAAAATTGTCCACATCCTCCTTGATAACAAGTACTGGGACTTTGCTGTTACGTACCACTTTTTCCGTATTGGAACCTACTAATATTTCTTCTAGCCCAGATGCGCCTTGCGATCCCATTACTATCAAGTCTACATCTTGCTTTAGACTTTCTTCAATAATACCATCATATGCTTTATGAAATTGTACCTTGTCAGTGATTTTTAAACCGTCAAAAAAAGGAAGTTTTTTAAACTCTTCAAAATTCTCACGAGCGCGTTGTAGAAATAACAAAGCCATAGGGGCGTTATTATTAGATGCAAAACCTACGGGGTCAATTACACCTACAGGTAAATCAAGCATGTGTAATAAAAAAATTTCATGATTGTTTTTTTTTGCAATTTGAGAAGCTACTTTAGCAGCGTACTCTGCTTGTTTAGAAAAATCTACTGGGACTAAAATCTTTTTCATGTTTTTTAGATTGAAGATGTTAAAAAATAATTGCAGGGACATTTTATGCTTACCTTAATATTTAGGTGATAAATAAATTTAGAAAGGCAGTGCATCATTGTAAAGTTAGTAAAATTAAAATTATAAACATAATCATTTTTCTGTTTAAGAATTAGTTAGTATATTTGCAGCCAAATAAAGGAGGGAAGAGAGGGGACATTAAGTCCCCTCTTTTTATAAAGTAACATGGAGCACGATAAAATTAAACATTTAGTAGAGGAAGCACTTTCCGAAAACAAGGATTTATTTTTGATAGATTTGAAGTTTTTAGACGGAAATAAAATCTACATCGAAGTAGATGGTGATCAAGGGATTGCGTTGAGTGAATGTATCAGAATTAACAGGTACGTAGAGGGAAGCTTGGACAGAGAAGAAGAAGATTTTTCTTTAGAAGTTACTTCGCCAGACATTGCAAATCCATTGGTAGTAAAACGACAATATACTAAGAATATTGGTAGAATTTTGGTTGTTAAACTAGCGGAAACTAAGGTTCAAGGGACTTTGAAAGAAGTAACTGAAGACGATATTATGTTGGAATGGAGTGCTCGTGAGCCAAAACCGATTGGAAAAGGGAAGGTTACGGTAGTTAAAAATCAGACAATTTCTTTTGCGGATATTAAAGAAGCAAAAGTGAAGATAATTTTTTAAATAGTAGAGAATGGAAAACTTAGCATTAATCGAATCATTTTCAGAATTTAAAAGTGATAAAAGTATAGACAGAGTGTCGCTTATGGCTATTCTGGAGGAAGTTTTTAGAACGGCTTTAAAACGTAAGTTTGGGTCGGATGATAACTTTGATATCATTATTAATCCTGATAAAGGAGATTTAGAAATTTGGCGTAACAGAATTGTTGTTGCAGACGGAATGTCAGAAGACGATAATGAAGAAATTGAATTAGCGGAAGCGCAAAAGATTGAGCCAGATTTTGAAATTGGTGAAGATGTATCTGAGGAAGTTAAGTTAATGGACTTAGGAAGAAGATCTATCTTAGCGTTGCGTCAGAATTTAATTTCTAAAATTCAAGAGCACGATAGTACAAACGTATTCAAGCACTTTAAAGAGTTGGAAGGTGATATTTATACTGCAGAGGTGCACCATATTCGCCATAATGCCATCATTTTATTAGATGATGATGGAAACGAATTAATTTTGCCAAAAAGCGAACAAATTAGATCTGACTTTTTTAGAAAAGGAGATTCTGTTCGTGGGATTATTAAATCGGTAGAATTAAGAGGTAATAAACCTAACATTATTCTTTCAAGAACATCTCCTGTTTTCTTAGAGAAATTATTCGAACAAGAAATTCCAGAGGTATTTGATGGATTAATTACTATACAAGGTGTAGCGCGTATTCCTGGTGAAAAAGCCAAGGTAGCGGTAGACTCATATGACGACAGAATTGACCCTGTTGGAGCTTGTGTTGGGATGAAAGGATCACGTATTCATGGTATTGTTCGCGAATTAGGGAACGAAAACATAGATGTTATCAATTATACTAAGAACGAAAGTCTGTTTATTGCCAGAGCTTTAAGTCCTGCGAAAGTAGTTTCTATGGAAATTCATCCAGAAGAAGGGCGAGAAGATGGGAAAAAAGGTAGAGTTGATGTATTTTTGTTGCCRGAAGAAGTWTCAAAAGCAATTGGACGTAATGGTGTAAACATTAGATTGGCATCACAATTAACAGGATATGACTTGGACGTACAACGCGAAGGTGTTATCAGTGAAGATGATGTTGAATTGACAGAGTTTGGTGATGAAATTGAAGATTGGGTGATTGCAGAATTCAAGAAAATTGGATTAGATACTGCAAGAAGCGTATTGGATAAAGACCTTACTGAGTTATTGAAAAGAACCGATCTAGAAGAAGAAACCATCGTAGAGGTTCAAAATATTTTAAGAGAAGAGTTTGAAGATTAATTAGGGCTAATCGTCAAAAAAAATAATAGGCTAAACAATAAGATTATATGGCTGGAGACAAAACAATGAGGCTAAACAAAGTGTTAAGAGARTTAAATATCTCTTTAGATAGGGCTGTAGAGCATTTAGGAAGTAAGGGAGTGGAGATTGAAGCTCGCCCTACTACTAAAATCTCTCAAGGCGATTACGACATTTTGTTCGATACGTTTGCAAGTGATGCAAATAAAAAAGCTGCTTCTAAGGAAGTAGGCGAAGAGAAACGTAAAGAGAAAATGGCGATGCGTCAAGAAGCAGAAGCTAAAATTGAAAAACAACGTCAGGAAGAATTSAATCGTATTGTAAAAGCTAAAGCTGAAAAAGTAGCAGTTAAAACAGTAGGTAAAATAGAACTGGATAAATCAAAAGCAGCAACCGAGGTGAAAAAAACCGAGGAAGCAGCTCCTAAAGAAAAGGAAGTGGCTAAAAAAGCGATTACTGAAACTCCTGTTGTTGAAAAATCAACAACAGAAAGTCCAAAAGAACCTATAACTGAAAAAGTAGTTTCTAAAGAAAAAGAAGCAACGATTACTCCTGTGGTAAAAACAGTTGATAAAGTAGATGATGGTGTGATTCGTCGCCCTAAACCTGCATTTAAAATTATCGACAAGATAGAATTACCAGTTGAAAAGCCTCGCGGTAAAAAAGGAAAACCAGCTCCGAAATCTACAGCAAAGCCGGCTGCAAAAAAGGATGAAGAGAAGAAAGTTCCAGCGAAGGTGGAAGCAGTAAAACCTGCAACCAAAATACCAGGAATCACTAAAAAGGAAACTCCGAAAGAAGTAACACCTGAAGAGGTGAAGCCTACAGAGCCGCAAACTATTGCGACTCAATATAAAAAATTAGATGGTCCTCGTTTGACAGGTCAAAAAATTGACTTGAAACAATTTGAGCGTCCTAAAAAGAAAAAACCGGTTGCTAATGATAGAGGTGCGAATAGTGCTGCTAACAAACGCAAACGTAAACGTATTGTAAAACCAGGAACTGGAACGACAGGTGCAAACCCACGTCCAGGTCAAGGTGGTCCAAATCGTGGTGGTGCTAAACCAGGATTTAGAGGAAAAGGTAGAGGTCCAGTTCGTAAACCTCTTGTTAAGGAAGAACCAACAGCTGCTGAAGTACAAAAACAAATTCGCGAAACTTTAGAGAAACTGCAAGGTAAATCTAAAAAGAACAAAGGAGCGAAACACAGAAGAGATAAGAGAGATTTACACCGTCAACAGTCGGAAAAAGATCTTGAACAACAAGCAGCAGAAAGTAAAGTAATTAAAGTAACAGAATTTGTAACGGTTAGTGAAGTAGCTACCATGATGGATATTCCTGTAACTAAAATTATTTCATCTTGTATGATGTTAGGAATGATGGTAACAATGAATCAGCGTTTAGATGCAGAGACATTAACTATTGTTGCAGATGAATTTGGATTCGAGTTGGACTTTGTAAGTGCAGAAGTAGAAGATGCCGTACAAGT
>NVSD01000111.1 GCA_002401105.1 Flavobacteriaceae bacterium
AAACAATTTCCATTTAGAGAAAGATATTGACAAAAATGGAAGTATTAAAGATGTACTAAAAACAGGACAAAACCTATTAGTACAAATAGTAAAAGAACCAATTTCTACCAAGGGACCCCGAATGAGTTCGGAATTATCCATCGCAGGTAGATATTTAGTTTTAGTCCCTTTTTCTGACCGAGTTTCTGTATCGCAAAAGATCATAAACACAAAGGAAAAAGAACGTTTAAAACGATTGGTAAAAAGCATTAAACCAAAAGGATTTGGTGTAATTATTAGAACAGTAGCCGAAAACAAAAAGGTAGCTGATTTAGATAAAGATCTTGAATCATCCTTAGAACGCTGGGTAGCCATGAGTCGCAAAATTAAGCAGGCTCAATCTCAAAAAGGCCCCGTTAAAGTTTTAAGTGAACTTAATAGAGCATCCTCCATCTTACGGGATATCTTTAATGATACATTTTCAGGGATTACAACCAATGACGAATCATTGTTTAAAGAAATTAAACAATACCTACAGGAAATTGCTCCTGATAAAGAAAAGATTGTGAAATTATACAAAAATGAAACCCCAATCTTTGAAAAATTTGGGATAGAACGCCAAATTAAAACTTCGTTCGGTAAAACTGTTTCGATGAGCAAAGGTGCTTATTTAGTAATAGAGCACACAGAAGCATTACATGTTATAGATGTAAATAGCGGAAATAGATCTAATAAATCCAGTTCACAAGCTAATACAGCATTAGAAGTAAATTTAATATCAGCTACAGAGATAGCTAGACAATTGCGTTTACGAGACATGGGAGGCATCATAGTGGTCGATTTTATTGACATGCACACTGCAGAACATCGACATAAGTTATTTGAACATTTAAAGGAGGAAATGTCTACGGACAGAACTAAACACAAAATTTTACCTCCGAGTAAATTTGGTCTTGTACAAATTACAAGACAACGGGTAAGACCCGAATTGGTTATAAAAACCAAAGAACCGAACCCTAATACTGGTGGTGAGGTAGAAGCTCCGATAGTTCAAATGGAAAAACTTGAACTAGAATTGGAACGATTAATTACAAAAAATCGAAGTAGCATCAAATTAAACGTTCACCCGTTTATTGCTTCCTACTTAACCAAAGGACTTTTATCCATACAGGTAAAATGGTTTATCAAATACAAAAAGTGGATTAAAATTATACCTAGAGACGCTTATCAATATTTATATTTTCGTTTTTATTACAACGGAAATAAAAAACAATAAGGCTTACAATATCATACATCCCGCTACAGCTGTAGCGGGATTTTTTTTGCTTTTTTTTAAAACCAAAAACCTAAATTTATATAGAATATCTTATCGTTGTGGTCAGGAGACCAAGAGTAGTGAAATTCTATTGGACCTAAAAAGGAATTGAGTCCATAACTTAAGCCATAGCCATCATTTGTAGATTTGAAGATATCTTCACTCTTGTATAAATCATGTCTAATATTTGCAATATTTTTCACGAAAGAAATATAGTTGTCCTTAAAAATTTCTACTTGAATTTTAGCACTACTTAACAAATAAGAATTGGCGGATAGCTCCCCAATCTCGTATCCGTAAAACGGTGTAAACTGCAATAAATAGTTATCGCCATAACCTCCTATGAAAAAATTAAGGGGTTGCCGGGCATCGGCTCCTATACTCACCCCTCCACCTGTAGATAATTGCAGTGTAAACTTGTCGTAAAACGTATGTGTATACCCCAACTTTCCATATATTTTTGAGGTAGGAATAAATGTATCTACGGCATCACCCTCGTACAAATTAAAGTCAGATTTATGATCTGTAGAATACGTATGCCAAACAAACCTAGCGTCAAACTGCCAACCATCTTTCACAAAATGATCTCTATCATACGTATCATAACTAATATAACTATATGCATTTAAATAAAAATTATCATCAAAAAACGATTTATCACTGTTCGCWCCWGGCTTTATTAAAGTCTCTGTAAACGCCCTTATCCGCTTCAATTCCCCWCCAATTCCAAAAGCTAAATTTCTATTTAATACCGTTTGAAAATAGAGTTGGTTTGTCCAGTCTTCATACACTAAATTAATACGCTGTACATAGGCGTTTTGGTATTTCACATTGGTTCTAAAGCCATTCAAAACTGATCTAAAGCCAAAACTCCAATGAAATCCATTATCTATAAAATAATTAAACTTATATCTAATGTTATCTCCTATCATAAAGTCAAAGGACATTAGATCGTTTTTAAAGATTATGTTCTGAGTTGTAGCATTAAGCAGTACACTTGTTTTATACAATCTGTCGTAATGTACTCCCAGATTAATACTCGTTTCTAAATCCGACTCTTCCAAATTAAACACTAAGTTTTTACCTCCATTTCTTCCAGAGTTTAACACGGCATAATCTATTCCTTTAAAATTTTTAGTGGCTGATAAATTATTGATTCCTGTCAGTAAAGCATGGTAATTAATAGAATCATTTTTATTGATATTTAACTTTYCTWWKANATMNCGSWTWGWGTAATTTTTTGCTCCATGAATAGCGATATTATCAACCACAAAAACCTCTTCATAATCTGTTTTCATTACAACAGCTGCTTTCCTATGCTGCTTTGAGGCAATCTTTTTTAAACGCTCCCAATGCACACGTGCAGCAATATCACCTTTCTCTAAAATTTCTTCTCGTTTTTCAAAACTTACCACATCATAGTTTGACATGTCCGGACGAATGTGGACATCTAAATTTTCATAATGTAATTGTTTTCCATCTCNATACATTTGAAAACCAACAATCTGAGAAATKATTTWTACAGCAGAATCCAAATCCTTTCTTTTATCTAGCCCATCTTGTACATCTACCCCTATTACAATGTCTGCACCCATATTCTTTACCTCATCCACTGGGAAATTATCTACAATTCCTCCATCCACCAGTAATTTCCCATCTATCTCTACAGGAGCTAACAACGTTGGGAATGCACCACTAGCACGAATAGCCTTGGCTAATGAACCTTTATTTAAAATAACCTTATCTCCTGTTTCTAAATCGGTAGCCACACAAAAAAAAGGAATAGGGAGCTGATTAAAGTCCCGAACATCATGTACATGTTGTGTTAATTTCATGAATAAATTCAATACATTTTGCCCTGTAGAAATAGCCACTGGCAATCCTACTTTCTTATTTTTAACAGGTAATTTTATCGCGTATTTTTTTCCTTCTTTTTTCTCATAAAATGATTGTGATGACCGAGGAATATCATCCAACATAACATTTTCAAAATCCACATTTTTAAGAATAGAATCCAATTCTTGCGCATTATAACCAGAAGCGTACAATGCTCCCACTATGGCCCCCATACTTGTTCCTCCAATATAATCTATTCGTACACCAGCTTCTTCTATCACTTTTATAGCCGCCACATGTGCAAAGCCTTTGGCTCCTCCTCCACTCAAAACCAACCCTACTTTTAGGTCTTTTATAAGGGGGATTTCTTGTGCTGCTACATTCAGTACTAACATGGAAATCAATATGAATACTAGTTTTCTCATATACTTATTTTTGGTTGGTCTTTGTCTTAAAATAATTCACCACCTTAGTGGCTCTTGCATTTCCTATTACCATTTTTATATCGTCAAAAGATGCTGCTTGCACCCTTTTCGCCGATTTAAAATAACGCAATAGCGAAACTACAGTTTGCTCTCCAATACCTGGAATGGATTCCAATTCGTTAGAAATAGCCGTTTTACTTCGCTTATTCCTGTGAAACGTAATTCCAAAACGGTGGGCTTCATTTCTCAAAAACTGTATGATTTTTAAACTTTCCGATTTCTTGTCTAAATACAAAGGAATGGGGTCTTCTGGATAATAAATTTCCTCCARCCGCTTTGCAATTCCAATAATGGCAATTTTATTTCGCAGTCCTAATAAGTCCAAACTCTTAACTGCAGACGATAACTGCCCTTTTCCTCCATCAATTACAATTAACTGAGGTAACGACTGGTCTTCAGCTAACAAGCGTTTATAACGCCTAAAAACCACTTCCTCCATAGAAGCGTAATCATCAGGACCTTCCACTGTTTTTATATTGTAATGGCGGTATTCTTTTTTACTAGGTTTCCCATCTTTAAACACCACACAGGCAGCTACGGGATGTGTCCCTTGAATGTTTGAATTGTCAAAACACTCAATATGTCTAGGTTCTGAAGAGAGTCGTAAATCCGACTTCATTTGACTCATGATTCGTTTTACATGACGTTCTGGATCTACTATTTTTATTTGCTTGAACTTTTCTTGACGGAAATATTTGGCATTGCGTTCAGACAATTCTACAATCCGTTTTTTATCGCCTAATTTTGGTACAGTCACTTTTATATCATCACCCAAATCCACGGGAAAGGGTACGTAAATTTCTTTTGTATTCAAATTAAAACGTTGGCGCAACTCTACAATTACTAATTCTAATAATTGCTTGTCAGTTTCGTCTAATTTCTTTTTTACTTCTGTTGTGTGCGATTGAATAATAGCTCCATTGGATATCTTAAAAAAGTTAATATAACCATAACTTTCATCAGATATAATAGTAAACACATCCACATTATGAATACTCGGGTTTACTACCGTAGATTTGGACTGATAATTGGCTAACAAATCAACTTTCTCCTTGATGCTTTGCGCTTCTTCAAACTCCATRTTCTCGGCATAATTCATCATTAAAATATGTAAAGCCTCCAAGGATTCTTTAAAATTCCCTTTGATGATATTTCTGATTGCCTTAATATCTTTATCGTAATTGGCTTCAGTTTGCAGACCTTCACATCCTCCTTTACAATTACCAATATGATAATCCAAACACACTTTATACTTTCCTTCTGAAATATTTTTAGGACTTAAATCAAAATTACAGGTGCGTATTTTATAGAGCTCTTTTATCAAATCTAACAAAGCCCTTGCCGTACGAACATGGGTATATGGACCAAAATAATCAGATCCATCTTTGATGACCCTCCGCGTAAGAAATATCCGTGGAAATCGTTCTTTTTTAATGCAAATCCAAGGATAAGTCTTATCATCCTTTAGCATAATATTATAGCGGGGTTGGTATTTTTTTATCAGGTTATTTTCTAATAATAAAGCATCCGCCTCTGTATCTACAACAATGTGTTTTATGCTTACAATCTTTTTTACCAGTACACGTGTTTTTCCATTCTCGTGGGTTTTGGTAAAATAAGAAGACACTCGTTTTTTAAGATTCTTAGCTTTCCCCACATACAAAATCACCTCGTCTTTATCGTAATACTGATAAACACCTGGAGCGTTGGGAAGGGTTTTTATTTGAATATCTAGGTTCAATAGATGGGTTTGTTTTTTAAAAATGTATCAAACATTTTACTGTCTGAGTTATCTATCAACTACCAGCCTAAGAGCTTTGATAATTGATATAATTGTTTTAATTATATTAATAATTGATGTTTCGCATCTTCTTTCAAGGATTCTAAATCAATTGATTTTGTAATATTTTGAATGCATTTAGTATGGATTCTATTCAAATCCTCGGTATTAAACTCGTTAAAACTACGCTGCTGAAAATCAAAATACTGTACTGTTGGATTTATATCTATTTCAGGGAACGGAACCTTTAGAAGATAAACAATTTTCCCCACTGTATCTAACCGCGTTTCTAATTGTTTTAAATCATAATATACTCGTACCGTTGCATGTACCAAAAGGATTACTTTTTTCTCGAAACTGACTGTTTCAAAAAGATGTTTTTTAGCATCCTTATAATYAAAAGCCTCTGGGTAATTATGTTCAGAAACGATTAATTTACTCACATGTTGTATACGGTTTCTTAATATATGCGTCGCCTCGGAACTTTCAATCACCTGCTTTTGTTACTGCCAATTGCAGGAAATAAACATCCCTACAAGTAGAACTATTCCATATTTTATCAGTTTCACTATGGCAGTAGCAATTTTTAGGATAAAGATACGTTATTTATACTCCTATATCAACCCGYTTAGACRAGGCGCTATWTTARCAGAACATACTGATTTTGAATCGCTAATTAATTAACATTAATATAATCGATTTATAGTGCAAAAACCCTACTTTTGCAAAATAGTTAAAAAAATACATAAAAAAAGGGGTGTGTTTTATATAATAACTAAAATACCAGTACAGCCCATAGCGTTCCGAGAATCCTTCTCAAACACTACGATTAGCAATGGCAGGCACCCCACCTAAAATCAATTATTTAGATGAAATACTGGAAAAAATTATCACAAGACAAACTGATTAAAAAAATTGACAAAGCTTTAAAATCTACCGTCGATTTTCAAGAAAACTGTTACCTAGGTTATCCTGTGTCAAATTTAGACGAAAATGTTTTTAATACTAAAGGTTCCTTCTTAAAGGAGTCCCCTTTGTTAAAATCGTTTATCGCCAACCCAAATAATATTGGATGTCATACCGTAGGTAAGTCAGAATCTGCTTTTAAAGGATCTCAAGAATTAGAGAAAGAAGTATTACAAGTATTAGCCGTAGACATTTTTAAAGCTAAAAAAAATGAATACGATGGTTATATAGCCACTGGAGGAACAGAAGCCAATATTCAAGCTTTGTGGATTTATAGAAACTTGTACAAAAATGAATTTGGTGCCAAAAACGAAGAAATGGTAATTCTATCTTCAGAAGACACCCACTACTCGGTACACAAGGGCTCTAATTTACTAAGTGTAGATACAGTGAGTATTCCTGTAAATTTTGATACAAGAGAAATTATTTCAGAAGAATTAGATGCTACTGTAGCCAAACTAATTAAAGAAGGGAAAAAATACTTTATGGCCATCTCCAACATGGCAACTACTATGTTTGGATCCGTTGATGACCCTAATGTATATGCCGATGTGTTTTTAAAATATAAAGTGGAATTTAAGATTCATATTGATGGTGCTTTTGGTGGATTTATTTACCCAATTTCTAACCTTCAGTCTCCTATTAACTTTACAAACCCTCACATTTCTTCTATTACTATAGATGCTCATAAAATGCTACAAGCTCCTTATGGAACAGGTGTATTTTTATGTCGTAAAAACCTAATACAAAACGTATTAACCAAAGAAGCGCAATATGTAGACGGGATGGATTTAACCCTGGTAGGAAGTAGGTCTGGTGCCAATGCCATTGCTGTTTGGATGATTTTATTCAGCTATGGTTTTTATGGATGGTACGAGAAAATAAACACCTTATTATTAAGAACCAACTGGTTGTGTAAGCAATTAGATGCTCTTAACATCACCTATTATCACGATCCTTATGTGAATATTGTCACCATAAGATCGCATCATATTACAGACAAAGTGGCCCATAAATTTGGACTCGTTCCAGACACCCACGATGGCGATTGTAAATGGTATAAAGTAATAATCATGGACCATGTAGAGGTAGATGATTTACAGAAATTTATTACCGCTGTAAAGAAAACGAATAAATAATTTTAAYGTAGAGACGCAAAATTTTGCGTCTCTACAATAAAAACATTGCCTCTCTACTCTACATCACCAAATTAAACACATAGCCCGATATCATAATACAGATGGTAACGACGCTAAAAAAGATGGCGATTAATTTTAAGCTCATCACCYTTTTCAGCAATAAGGCTTCTGGTAAGGARAGTCCAATTACTCCCATCATAAACGCGATGGCGGTTCCTAAAGGGATTCCTTTTTCTACCAATACTTGTACCACCGGTAATACTCCTGATGCTCCTGCGTACATCGGTACTCCCAAAACTGTAGCTACGGGTACGGACCACCAATTTTCTTTGCCCATATATTGCTCAAAAAAACCTGCGGGCACGTAGCCATGCATCAAACCTCCAACAGCCAACCCTACCAATACATAAGGTACAATTCCCTTTAAAATAGATTTAGTTTCCTGCCAAATAAAAGGCAATCGTTCTTTAAACGGAGTGGATTTCTGAGTAAAACCTGCTGTTTCTTTCGTGGCRTTTATCAATACTTGCTGTACCCAAGGACTTAAATATTTTTCTAATTTTAAGCGTTGTAATAACATTCCTGAGAATGTCCCTAGCAGAATACCACTTATCACATAAATCACCGTTATTTTGACTCCAAATAAGCCAATAAACAAGCCAATGGCTACTTCGTTTACTAAGGGTGATGTAATCAGAAAAGAAAACGTAACTCCCAAAGGAATTCCTCCTTTTACAAAGCCAATAAATAAAGGTACTGAGGAGCAAGAACAAAAAGGCGTCACCACTCCAAACAGTGACGACATCAAATACTCAAAACCATAGAGTTTTTTCCGAGACAGATAATTACGGACTTTTTCTACGGGGAAATAACTATTTACAATCCCCATAAAAAAGATAATCACCAATATTAACAGCATTATTTTAATACTATCGAATATAAAAAAGTTAAGTGCTTTTCCTATATGGCTCGTTATTTCGATACCAAAAACATCAAACACCAACCAATCTGCGAATTGTTGCAACCAATCAAACATATCTTTTTACTTTGATGTTGGATAAAAACGTTTTTTCAAATACAAAGACACATTCACTAAAATAATCAGCACTGGCACTTCTACTAAAGGTCCAATAACTCCTGTAAATGCTTGCGGAGAATTCAATCCAAATATAGCAATTGCCACCGCTATTGCCAACTCGAAATTATTTCCAGTCGCTGTAAATGCTACTGAAGCATTTCGTTTATAATCAATTCCCATGGCTTTTCCGGTAAAGAAACTCACAAAAAACATCAACATAAAATAAATAACAAGTGGTACGGCAATTCGAAATACATCCATTGGAATTTCTACAATCATATCCCCTTTTAGGCTAAACATCAATACGATGGTCGCCAATAAAGCAATCAAGGTAATGGGAGATATAAACGGGATGAATTTATGATTATACCAATCAATCCCTTTGAATTTCACCAAATATTTTCGACTTAAAAAACCAGCTAAAAAGGGCAATCCAAGATAGATTAATACACTTTTTGCCACTTCCCAAACAGAAATAGTCACATCAAAACCTTCCACACCAAAATAAGGAGGCAAGATGGTAATAAACAACCACGCATAAAAACTATAAGTGAATACTTGAAAAACACTATTTAAGGCGATTAAAGTAGCTCCATATTCACGGGAACCTCCAGCCATATCGTTCCAAACAATCACCATGGCAATACAGCGCGCCAATCCAATTAAAATAACACCCGACATATATCCTGGATAATCTCTCAGGAAAATAACTGCCAATGCAAACATCAAAATAGGTCCCACTACCCAGTTTAAAAACAAGGACATAGTCATTAATTTGGTATCCTTTAATACTGTTGGAATTAAGCCATAATCAACTTTTGCCAAGGGAGGATACATCATCAGTACCAATCCTATCGCTAAGGGAATATTGGTAGAACCAACACTTAGTGATTCTGTAACATTTTTAATGCCTGGGAATAAATAACCGAGTCCTACTCCAATTGCCATGGCTAAAAATATCCATAAAGTTAAATAGCGGTCTAAAAATTTTAATCTTGTTTTCATGAAAAAGTATTGAGGAGCCCCTCTGCCTTTGGCATCTCCCCAAAGGGGAGAATTATGTAAGGTAGAAAGTCTTGATATTTTAATTAGTTGTTTAATTTACTTCTTGTTGCTTGTTGCTTGTTGCTTGTTGCTTGTTGCTTGTATCAAAATTTAACAACAACCGGTAGGTCCGCAACAAGAATCGTCTGAAGCACCTTCAGAGGAAGGAATTCCACAAATCTCTTCGGCTTT
>NVSD01000112.1 GCA_002401105.1 Flavobacteriaceae bacterium
TTGCCCATTTTCAAAGTAAGTTTTGACTAAACCTTCTGTCTTGCCATTTATAACCGTAGCCATCGCCTTTAGCTTTCCGTTTTCGTAATACGATTTGCATGGACCATTGAGTTCCCCATTTAAATAAGTAAGACTACTCTTTAGTTGACCATTGTCGTAATATTTTTTCACTTCACCATTTTGAGCATTTGTAATAGTGATAAACAGTAGAAATATTATTGCGTATAGATTTTTCATGATTTTTTTAGATTAAAACTTAGAGTATTCATGTAATTTATTGAGGGAGTGTTTCGAGTTTTTCTAGCAGGAAACCATGGCGGTCTGTTTTTTTGCAAGCATCTATAGCATTGAATCATAAATAAATTTGTTTAGTTAGCTCTTACAATATACGGAAATAGTTGAATTTCAGCTATAAGCAACTAATTGTAGGAAGAACTTAGAGTAGATAGTGATTAATAACGCCAACTAATCTGTTATCTGTGTTTTCCTTTTTTGTGAGTGGAATCTTCCAGTTTAAAAAACACAAACAAGTCCGTCCTCTCACTTAAAGTATCACAATGGGAAGTAGGTGTTGGATGTATTAAATAGCTACAATCCTAGCGCTAATTGCAAGTTTAAATTGAATCCGTACAGGCAGCTACTAAAAACAACGCGCTACAAAATTAAAAGTGATTGAACAGCGATTGCCTAAAAAAGCATTTATAAGAGTGCATAAATCATTTATGGTAGCCGTGGATAAAATTGCCAGTATCGAACACAACAAAATACATATTTTAACACATAAAATCCCGATAGGTTTGACTTATAAAAGTGTGGTATCGGGATTGTATGGCTAATATTTTATAAATCAATGCTATAAATTGCTTCGCTATTGCTTTTACCTTGTAATTGTAATTTTTTAAGAAAAGTACAGTTGAAATTATGACGTACCTTTCCAAGATATTCTACATAATCTGCGGTAGCAAGTAAGGAACTATCCAATTGTTTGCATAATTTCTGAATACGTGCTGCAGTGTTTAAAACACTACCATGATAGGCAATTTGAGTTTTTAAGTCCCCTACTTCAGCCGCCATCACCTTTCCTGAATTTAGCGAAGCTGTAAAAACAGGTTGAATGCCATAAGTTTCTTTAAAATAAGATTCCTTTTGGGATAAATCATGTTTGAATTGATAGAAAAAATCCACCGCTTTTTTATGATTTATAAAGGTATCCCCTCTCCAAGTTACAATTACTTCGTCCCCTACAAATTGATATACCATTCCTTGGTTGTTGACAATGCTATTGCTGATAGTATAAAAGCAATCTTGTAAAAAGGCACTGTATTTTTTATGCCCCAAATACTGCGAATATGTGGTGGAAGATACCAAGTCAAGGAAAATAAAAATACGATGTTCCTCTTTCGGTTTTCTATAGTTACCAAGTATAATCTTCCAAAACATAGAAAATCCTGTTTGACGAATGGATTTCAATAAAACAGACAAACTAACATGTGTAATCAATCCTAACAGTAATACGAATAACATACTATTATTAAAGAGTGACATACTAAACTCTTTTAAATCAAGACTATTGGTAAAATAATTAGATTGATAGAAATAATTCAATCCCACATAAAACAAGCAAAATCCTCCGACAAAAGAAACTATTTGAAAAGCCACGCGATTTAGAAAATTATTGTTTTTGTTAATGGGGCTGACAATTGCAATTTCCATGACGGTATTTATAAAAGCAAACAAACTWATTAATCCTAAGCCAATCATCGGTTTTTGGTGAAAAACATGAATTATATACGGCATGTTTTTTATGGAAACATCACTTATTTGTAAAAGKTGATATAAAATYATAAAACACTGRAAGGTTACATTCCACCATACMAGGCTGATGACCAAGGTTTGTATATGTAACCAAAAACGAGGTTTTAAGTAAAATGATATGCTAGCTGTGGAGTGCATTTTTAGAGGGTTTAATAATTATTAATTGCAATTTGATATTCCAATAGACTGATGTTATAATTGCATAAACGGGTTGTTTTTACATTGTTTGTTTCTTGAAGTATTGCTTGTGCTTCCAATAGGTCCGTTGTATTAATTAGTCCCGCTTTGTAATTATCACTGATTACTTTATAATGTGCGGTTGCTTGTTCAACTCCAATGTTAGCGATGGCTATTTGCTGATACGTCTCGTCCAATTTATTGTATTTTTGAATCATTTCTAGGTGTAACAATTCGGAGGTCTCGGACTGTTTATTTGCGGCAATCGCAATATTAAAGGTATGCTGTTTTATCTTCTTATTACCGGCCCACCAATCCGAAATTGGAATATTAACACTCGCAAAAGCCATGAAATTACCGTTTTKTTGGTCTAAAACATCCAAATATAGCGCACTGACACCTACCGCTAATTGCGGCATTAATTTTCCTTTGGTTAGACTAAGTTGTAATTCGGCGGCCTTTGTTACAGCTCCTAAGAGTTGATACTCATTTCGCTTATAAATACGTTCGTCTGCATTCTTATAAAAATAAGTTGGATTTTGTAAGGGTTCTTTTAACGAAATAAGCCTTATATTTTTACTAAATGGTTTCCCTATATGTTGACACAGACCACGTGTTAGCATCTGTGTGCCATTACTCAATTGTAGTTTTTGRTTGGCTATTTCATTCTTTTTTAACCTTACTTTTAAGACATCACTTCTGAGTATTAATCCAGCATCAAAAGAAACCGTTACATCTTTAAGCAATGTGTCTACCATTAATTCATACTGTAAAAGCGTCTTCATTTTTTCTTTCAAATCTACAATAGACCAGTAAAAAGAAGCTGTTTTTAAGAGGACGGCATGCTCAGAAAGTACCAATTGATTTTGTGCAATTTCGATACCTACCGTGGCTAGTTTATTTGCGTTTTTTAGCTGGCCTCCGGCATAAATTGGTTGCACCGCTGTAATATGTGCCATATTACCATAATCTAGCATGCCAATTTTCATACTTGGAATAAAAGCAAACTGTGTCGCATTGGCTAAATTGGCCATGTTGCCATCATATATAGGTAAGTTCATTGCTGGGGTTTCCAACTTTAAAAAGTTTTCAGTTGCTTTAAAAGCCGAAGCACCGGCATCCACCTTAGGGAAGTAATGCGTATAGGCTTCCTCTTTTTTTAATGTGGCCATTTTAACTTTCCACTTTCCTTCTTTTAATGTTTTATTGTATTTTAAAGCGAATGCGTTGCATTCGTCTAAAGTCAATTCCTGTCCAAAACTTACGTTTGTAAAGACAAGACATATCCCTATGATTCGTATAAAATTATTCATCTTTTATCTATTTAACAAGTGCTCCCTTTACTATTTAGAATAGAAAAAGGAGCCTTTGTGGTATGTTATTATTTATTAAATTTCCAATAGGTTACGGGTAGTACCAATAGGGTTAAAATCATCCCTATCACGAGTCCAAAACAAAGTACAGTTCCCATAGGTCCCCATAGCGGAGACTTGCTAATAATCATTGGGATTACTCCTACTGCCGCCGCCATAGAGGTTAGGAATATTGGACGCATACGTCGTTTTCCTGCGGCAAGACCCGCTTCTTTGTATGTCATTCCTTCTTTGTGAACAAGTGTCAAGGCGTAATCAATTAATATGATCCCGTTTCTGACAACAATGCCCATCAATCCAATGATTCCAATAAAGGCGGTCATGCTAAATGGATAGCCCGTAACTTTTAATCCAAAAGCGGCTCCAAATATACTTAACAGCATGGTAGACATCACCAAAAGGACATTTTTAAAAGTTTTAAACTGAACCAATAGAATCAATGCGATAAGTACAATGCTCACTCCTAAGGATAAGATTAGCGGTCTCATGTTTTCCATTGAAAACTCATAATCCCCACCATATTCTAATTTTACGGAAGCATCCAAATTATGCGCCTCTATTTGTTCCTGTAATTGGACAAATACTTCTGAGGGGATAATATTTCGTTTTAAATCCGCCATTATAGTAATGGTTTCCAAGCCATTTCTACGGACTACGGTTCCGGCTGTCCATTCGGGTTTAAGTGTTGCAATAGCACGAATTGGCAAGGGTTTAAATGTAACTACAGAGCTCGTATACTCATTGTTAAGATCTATTATTTGAGGATTTTTATTGGGTTCTTTACTCAGTATCACATTTACAGGATAATCACCTTCCCAGACTGTTGTTAAAGGAATTCCATTGAGACTCGTCAATAAGGATGCGGCCACAAAACTTTTAGAATACCCCAATTGATTGGCCTTGCTTCTAYCGAGATCTATTTTTATTGCTTGACGCTTATCTCCCCAGTCGGATCGTACCCAAGTCGTATTTTCATGATTGTTTACAATCTCTTTTATCTGTTCAGCAGTCTTTTTTAAAGCGACTAAATCATGTCCAGATAAACGAATTTCTATTGGAGCTATAAAATCTTCTATCGCAATTTGTTTCCACTTCACAAAAGCATTCGGAAAAGCATTCCAATATATTGGTTCATACGTATCCAAAATAGCAATAGTCGCATCATTTGAAATCGTGTTTACAATTAATTGACCATAGTTTTTTCCTGGCATATGCGGCATGTACAAATCGTTAAATCTAGGAGACCCCTGCCC
The DNA here is from genome assembly GCA_002401105.1 of Flavobacteriaceae bacterium. Lineage (GTDB taxonomy): Bacteria > Bacteroidota > Bacteroidia > Flavobacteriales > Flavobacteriaceae. Next base: position 4,619 of record NVSD01000112.1, read on the forward strand.
TATAAAACTGGCGACATTTGTAATTCTTTTGTCTGCTCTCAATACGTTTTCTAAACTGTCAATAACGGCTTCTGTCTGTTTAAGTGATGCTCCTTCCTTTAAGTTTACTTCAATTGCAAACTGCATACGATCCATAGCAGGAAACAATTTTTGTTTTACAGAACTTAGAGTAATGCAGCCAATAAAAAAGGAAGCCAATCCTATACTAATCGTTATTTTGGGATGTCTAAAGGTCCAATCCAACAGGGTACTATAGACCGTGTGCAATTTCCCTAAAACATCAAATCTAGGTTTATTATCAGCCGTGATTTTCATTCCTTTTTTGATAAAAACAGCACATAAAATGGGAACCAATAATAAGGCGAGTATCATAGAAACGGTTAAGGCTATCCCGATGGTTATTGGAAGAGAGCCTACAAAATCCAAGGACATACCACTCATAAAAATGGTGAGCGGAAAATAAGCTGCCAAAATAGCTAAAGTAGCGGTTAATACAGGAATGACAAGTTCTGTAGACGATTTCCAAGCAGCATTCCAAGGTGTTTCTCCTTCGTCTAAATGCTCTAAATGACCATCAATTACAACAATGGCGTTATCCACCACCATCCCCAATACGACAATTAATCCTGCCAGAGAGACAATGTGTAGTTGCAAGCCTAATAATTGCATTATTCCTATGGTAATTATGATAGAAATAGGAATGGTAACAGCCGCTACAGTCGATACGCGTAATGGCAAAAACAGCATGGTAACTCCGATTACCGCAAAAATGGCAATTAGGAATTCTTTCATAAAATGAGAAATGGAATTGTCCACTACAGCAGGCAAATCTGAAATAATATTTATTTCAACATCTTTCGAAGTCTCTTCTTTAAAAGCGGCCAAAATAGCTCTTACTTCTTCTCCAAATTGTACAATATTATTCCCTTTTTGCATTTCTAAAGACAACAGGAGTGCATTTTTTTTGTTATTTCTGATAAAACTATCTGGGGCGTCATATTTTCTCACTACGCGTGCTACATCCTTTAAACGCACGATATTCCCTTGTGGATCTGCATAAATAATTTGCTCTTCCAAATCAGTTTCTGATTCAAAATGTGGTGGTAAATGAATGGGGAGCACTAATTCTCCATTGTCTAATTCCCCAGAATAATCCAAGGATTCGTGGAGTTTGAATGCGGTTAAAATCACACTTGGATTAATGTTGTATTGTTCCAACTTTTCTGATTGTACGTACACAAAAATCTYTTCGTCTTGGGTTCCAAAACGTTTAACTTTGGAAACGGCATTTATAACCCTGATCTCCGCTTCCAAATGCTTCATTATTTCTTCCAATTCTCGATAACTTTTGGTATCGGAAGACATGGTAATTAACAAGGCAGAAGTGTCCCCGAAATCGTTGTTTCCTACCAATGCAAGGACTCCTCCAGGCAATTGCATTTTAAACTCGTTGAGTCCAAGACGTAATTTTGACCAGAATTTGTCTGAATTGGTGATATTGTCATTCAACTCGACAAAAATAACCATGAGCCCTTCTTTGGAATGCGAATAGGTTCCCGCTTTATTAACTTCTTCAAATCCGAATATAAAATTCTCTACATCAATGGTTAATTTTTCGGCAACTTCTTCTGAAGATGCTTCTGGAAAAATTCCAATGACCAATCCTTGTCTTATGGTGAATTCTGGAAACTCCCGACGCGGCATATTTTTAAGTCCAAATATCCCTAAGAGCATCATTACACACACAAAGGCGATAATTATGTGTGGTGATTTCATAGTAGACTCTATAAAATTTATCTTTTTTTTCATTTTACGTAAGTTTTAACGTGTTATTCTCTTTCTTTTTTTCATAACTCTCCCGCATAACACGTATGTATTATGGTAAATAATAAAAATAACTGTTGCTATATTTTATTCTAAAGAAGAATTTTACTGTTGTTTTTTAACTTGTGTTGTCCGTTTACAATTAGTAAATCATTGGAAGATAAACCCGATATGACTTCAATTTGATTGTTAACAAACCTTCCGAGCTTTACTGACTTTTTCAAAGCATTATCTGATCCAGGGCCTACTACAAACACATAATATTGATTATCTGTGTCTTCAAGTACGGATGCATATGGAACAGTAATAAGCGAATTTACCAATGCTGTCTTAATGGTAACTTTACAGACCATCCCTGGTTTCAATTCGTGGTTTTTATTCCCAACTTTTATTTTTACTACATAGGTTTTAGAAATGGTTTGAGACATAACTGCTACCGTATGTACTTTTCCAGCAATAGGCGTTTTACTTAATGCAGACACCGTAATACTACACGTTTGTCCAATTTTAATACTATTAATTTCGGATTCAGGCACAGAGACATGGATATAAACATCATTTATATCTATGAGCTGTACAATTTGCACACTTGGAATCACATTATTACTCACCGCTACAGATTTGTTCGCTATGATACCTGCAAAAGGAGCCCTTAACATACAATTATCCACGTTTTTTTTAGCAATTTGAACAGATGCATTGGCTTGCTTTACTTTGGCATTTATTTCTTCCCATTTAATGGCAGGCAAACTTCCGCTGTCATATACTTTTTTTAAACGTTCAAAGGCATCATTCGCTTGATGTTGTGTTGCCAATGCGGCTTTATAACTATTGTAAAAACTACTCTTATCAAGCCTCGCAATGAGTTGTCCTTTTTTTATGAATACCCCATCCTCAACAGGTAATGATTGTATGGTTCCCGGCACCAAAAAACTTAGATCTGCCGTTTTTAAGGGGATAATACTGCCATTATAAGCTAATTTATAGTGTATGTTATTCGTTGCTATTTTTTGTGTTTTCACTTGAATCCCAAGTTGTTTTGTCTCTTTTTGTAATGTGCTGCTTTCATTTGCTTGTTCATTTTTACAGGCGGTAAGACTTGCAAAAATAAGTGCTATTTGAAATACTCTTAATGTGTGTATCATGTTTTTGTTTTAATSGTAKTTTCTCGACTGTAAATCGAAAATACGTTAWATGTATTTTGGTCGGTTTTTAGGCTAAAAAAAAAGCCAAGCTCCTTTTTTTTATTTTATTAATGAATCATTCTTGGAATTAAAATTTCTACTACTTTTTTTAATTTATCAACATCTATATCTCCTTCTCCTTCAATGGCATATTGAACTATTCCAGAAATAGAGGCTAAAAATAATTCAGCAAATAAATCCATATCTTCACGAGGGATTCCGGTTAGATCGTTATTATCGATGCCCTCCATAAACATTTTTGTAACGAAGTCCTTTTCGAATTGCACAATTTTATTGAAACTATCAGAGGATATTTTTTGATATACTAATTGATCTTTTAAAATACGGTATAAATTGACTTTGTAAATAATTTCGGAATAAAAATGAAGCACATAAGCCTTGACTTTATCTTGTAAATTGTTTTCTAGTTGCGTTTTTTCCTTAACAATACGTCTCAGGTTTATCATTTCTAAACTCACAACACTTTCAAATACTTCCTCTTTACTTTTAAAATAATGRTARARMGWMCYTTTTGSTWTKYSRNCTTSAYYTWRCAMTNTCTTYYATNGYCRWYKYYWTYANAGCCMTWTTKTMTMAWYAAWTCTTGGGCTTTTAAAACAATGTGCTCTTTTACCAATTCATCTTTTGTAATACTCATAACCGACCAATTTCGTATTTGAGTAGCGAAATTAGACTTTTTAAYTCAACTTTACTATATGTATCACAATTAATTTTAAGAAATCGACACTAACAAGCTGTAATATAGCTCGTTATAAATAATAAATCCATCTATTATAAATCGACTGTTACATTCGTATTCTCGATTTTAGAGAGTAATGTCAGTTTTCCTTGGATAAACAGCTGGTCTAAACTCTCAAGTGCAGTAATGTCACTTGCTGGTTTGTAGTTATTATAATCTACAAAGCGAAGCCCCTTGATAAAGCGTTGATTATAAGCCTCCCTGAAACGCAAGCCTACTTTTACCTTACTGTCCTGATACGAATAAGCCAAATAATCTACAGCAAAGTTATTCGTTGACACCCAATAGATAAAGACATCTTGAAAATCTTCCCCTCCTCCTATTTGCTTAAAATGCACTTTTATTTTATAGTAGTCAGTTCCTTTGATACTGCTTTTACCCATATATGTTTTTATCACGGCGTCATCATTCAATCCAAAAGGTAACACAGAGAAATAGTGCACGGAGTTTACTGAATTTGAGTACCGTTGTTTCCAATCATCATCTAAATTAAGAAGGCTATCATTTTGATAACGATTAAACCCCGTATTATTTAGAACGTCTTTTATAGTTCCCAATGAATCTTTAAAATGCCTTTCTAGTTGATATGTTCCGTTATTGCGGCTTGCCTTGTAATGTTTATCTCTAAAGTCAAAACGGATATTAGAATTTTTAAACGAATCGCCTCCAGCATAATCAATGGCTCTATTTATAATCTCATTGGGATCCGTAAGGGTTTTATTGGCATCAGCACAACTGATACTCAGTATTAATATACAGGTCGATAAATAGATATAATTTTTCATACTCTAGGCTTTATAATAGTAATTAAGCACTTATTTAAAAGTGATTTCTCGTAAATTTAATTAAAAATCAGGGTTTTAGGAGGTTTGCTGGTTTTTTATTTACTATAAAACATTGCTTTGCTTCATTGGAAATAATATCCCACGTGCCATTTCGAACGAGGAACGAGGAGAAATCTCTGCGTTCTGAGTATCACATAGTAAAATCTCATCTATACGCATATAAGATTTCTCACATCCGTTCGAAATGACACTCGGGAGTGTTCAATGTTGTGTGAGCATTGTTATATCAGATTACTAGTATCCCGCACCAAGTGCCATTTCGAACGAGGAACGAGGAGAAATCTCTGCGTTCTGAGTATTAGACATCAAAATTCATCTTTGCGTATATAAGATTTCTCACGTCCGTTCGAAATGACACTCGGGAGTGCTCAATATTGTGTGAGCAATGTTATATCAGATTACTAGTATCCCGCACCACGTGTCATTTCGAACGAGGAACGAGGAGAAATCTCTACGTTCTGAGTATCACATAGTAAAATCTCATCTTT
>NVSD01000113.1 GCA_002401105.1 Flavobacteriaceae bacterium
ATATAGAAAGTATCAAAGACTATATTAAAATTCATTTAGCTGATAAAGTAATTACAACAAAACATAAAATAGGAAGTATAGAAAACGAGTTATCCGACGCCTCGTTTTTACGTGTACACAGGTCATTTATTATCAATACCGATAAATTAACAGCTTTTAGTAATCACGAAATAGAAATAGGAAAGCACACAATTCCAATTGGTGCAAGCTATAAGGAGAGAGTGGTTTCATTTTTAAAAATGATATAGGTTTTTTTCTTTTTGAAATATAATCCTTAGTTAAAATTAATTTCTAAGGTGTTAAAATCGTAAAAAATMAGTATTTTTACGGTCGATGAAAAAAACGAATCAAATAAAAGCATGGTTTTTTATAGGTGTTATCTTCCTGATGACGCTTTTAAATGCATTGCCACATTTGCATCATGTTCATCAAGAAATAACACACGACACTTCAGAGGACCACCATCATCATGGTGACAGTGAACATCATTACCCTGCCCCTGAAAAACCAACGGAAGTTGTTTTAGATTTCTCCATAGATTTCTTGCTACAAAATCATTTACACGCAGTACATTCTCACGAATTTATACAGCTTGTAAAACGCAACACGCGYTTTGTYWTAAAAAAACAAWTGRCAATYCAAWMCKTATTTGATACTCAAATAAGTTTAGATGTCCGTTATGTTACTTCTAAAGTCACCTTAAAAAATTACCTAAACTCGTATTACAAGACTCCCTTAATTGTAAACGCACCACTCAGGGGACCACCACAACTAGGATAATCAAAACAATAAGGAAACTACCGTATGTTTCCTACAATTATTGATTCATTCTAACAATCCATTATGTATAAAAAAATAGGATTCGCACTCTGCGTAACCCTTGTTACGTTTGGTATGTTTGCTCAGAACAACGCATTAAAGCCGTTATTGCAACAAATTGAACAAAACAACACAGTATTAAAGGCTTATACTCATTTAAACACGAGTAATAAGCTACAATTAAAAACAACAAACAATCTTTCAGACCCTCAAATAGGGGCTTATTTTTTACCTTGGGGAACACATGAAGATGGTGATTATTCAGAAATTGAAATCACCCAATCATTTGAATTCCCAACCGTGTATAGTGCACGTAAAAACTTGATAAAAAAGCAGCAAAAAAACGCTGATTTATCGCATAGTATCTTACGTCAAAATATTTTATTAAAAGCTCAAAAGCAAGGACTCAATTTTATCTCACTTCGTAACAAAGTGACTTTAGAAAAGGAACGTTTGACACAGGCTTCTAAAATATTTAAACAAATCCAGGAATTATTCAACCAAGAACAAGTCGGAATCCTTGCTTTAAACAAAGCAAAAATCGCATGGATGCAGGCTCAGTTTACGATAGAAAAACTCCAAACGGAACAGCAAACAGCACTAAAATTATTAGAAAACTTGAATGGAAACCTTCCTTTAGATTTAAAAGGACTGCTTGTAGAAAGTAGCAAAGAGATGTTTTCTTTTGAGAAACTATGGTCGGACAAAACAACGGAAGACCCTACATTATTGCAATTAAAACAACAAGAATTAATTGCAAACCAAGCTTTTAATGTTTCTAAAAACCAATCGCTCCCTAACATTTCCGTAGGATATAGTTACCAAGGAGTTTCTGGTKCCAATTACTCWGGTGTTTTTGCAGGACTTTCTATTCCTATTTGGCAAAAYAAACACAARGTAAAAGCGGCAAAAGCCAAKTAYACTTTTAAACAGCAACAAACCGTTTCGCAGTTAAACGAGGCGAAGGTGTTGTATGAACAAGTRTATMWCAATTATAAAATATCGCAAAAYAATTATACCAAGTACCAACAAGCATTGGACTCATTAAACAGCGAGCAACTACTTTTTAAAGCCTACGAACTAGGCGAAATTTCTTTTATGGACTATTACGTAGAGGTACAATATTACCGAGACGCGATAGATACTAAAAATGAATTAAAAAATGAAGTGCAGCTATTAATGGCCGATTTATTACAACATCAATTATAAATTAAAACATTNAAATTATGAAAMTTTCAAACATATTAATCATCTTATCTATTGCATTTGCAGTGTCTTGTACTCCTAAAAAAGAGAAAGACGACCACGGCCACGAACATAAGCCTGGTGAAGAACATGCACAAGAAGAAGCTCCTGTAAAACAAGAAACATTTACAGTAAAAAGCGATTCTATTAAAAAAGACGAGCACAAGCACGACGAAAACGACACAAACCACAAACACTAATATTTAAAAAGGTATAACATGCGATATTTATTAATAATGATAGCTTTTGTGGTGGCATCTTGCCAGACAGCAAAAGAAGATACACATGCACACGATGCTGAAGGCGGACACCCTGGAGAATCTCAAGAGACTCCAAGGTTGGACGCTACAGTATGGACAAAAAACACCGAATTATTTGTAGAATTCCCTGCCTTAATCGTAGGGAAAACAAGCAGATTTGCGGCACATTTTACTATTCTAGACAAGCACCAACCGGTAAGAGAAGGTTCGGTAATTGTTAGCTTGATAAAAGGAACTAAAGGATTGAGAACAACGGCAGATGCACCGTCATCTCCAGGGATATTTAACCCATCACTCAAACCTACTACAGCAGGAATACACCAACTTATATTTGAAGTTACTACGCCTAATTTTACGGATAAAATTATCGTAAAAGACGTACGTGTATTTGCTAACTTAAACGAAGCCATTACAACACTTGGACATGAAGGAGACGATGACAGTATTTCGTTTTTAAAAGAACAAGCTTGGAAAATGCCTTTTCAAACAGCTATGGCTACAGAACGTGAAATTTATGACGTTATAAAAACATCTGGAGTTTGGTCTTCTCCCCCTTCTGATGTTGCAGCTATTAGTGCCACTACTAGTGGAAGTATTTTATTTAACAATGGCAATTTAACTGTTGGAAGTAAAGTAAGAAAAGGACAAATTTTATTACGTATCAATAGTAATAAGTTATCAAAAAATAATTTAAGCACGGAGATTCAACAAGCGAAAATTAAGTTGGCACAAACCACACTTAATTACGAACGTAAAAAGGAATTGTACGCCTCAAAAATTATTTCAAAAGCTAATTTCGATAAAATTGAAGGTGAGTTTTTAGTAGCTACTTCTAATTATAATTCTTTGAGCGCAGGATACACCGCTTCTGGAAAACAGATTTCAGCACCCTTTAATGGATACATTCAGTATATAGCTGTTCAAAACGGAGCTTTCGTAGCACAAGGCGCTACCTTATTGAGTATTGTAAAAGAATCAACGAGCATGTTAGAAGTGAGTGTTTCTGCTAGTTACGCTAGTCAATTGGACGCCATTCACGACATTTGGTACCAGCCTAAAAATGGTRTTTGGTCAAACTTAAAAGCAACAAACGGGACTATTAGTGCTGTTTCTAAAACCGTAAGTGCAAGCCAACCTCAACTAAAAGTTTTTGCGAAAGTAAATGATGCTGTTAGCATGCCAAARGGGAGTTTTACTCCTGTGCAAATTGCAATTGGAAACTCTACTAAGTCTATTGTTGTACCTGTAGATGCCTTATTAGAAGACTACGGAAGTTTTACCGCCATTGTACAATTAACTGGTGAAAGTTTTGAACGTAGATTGGTAACTGTTGGGAAAAGAAACGGAAGCCATGTAGAAATAACTAGCGGTTTAGCGAAAGGAGAAGTTGTAGTAACTACCGGTGCTTACCAAGTAAAAATGGCCTCGATGTCTGGAGTAGCTCCAGCACATGGACATGCCCACTAAATAGCTAAGAGATGTTAAATAAAATATTATCAATATCGCTTAAAAACCGATTTATGGTACTTTTAGCAGCCGTGCTATTAAGTRTWTCTGGWYTCTATATWGCCAGAACCATGAACGTAGAYGTRTTYCCRGATTTAACSGCWCCWACRGTRACCATYTTRACRGARGCWCATGGAATGGAATCTGAGGAAGTRGAAAAACTGGTAACKTATCAGYTRGAAACKGCCATGAAYGGYTCACCAAAYGTACGAMGAATWMGTTCTTCCTCTGCCGCTGGAATCTCAATTGTTTGGATAGAATTTGATTGGGGAACCGATATTTATCGTGCCCGACAAATTGTAAGTGAACGAATCCCTATGGTACGCGAAAACTTACCCGAAGGCGTTGGAAACCCAACTATGGCACCTATCTCCTCCATTATGGGAGAAGTACTATTACTAGGAATTACTTCTGATAAATTATCGGCCATGGAATTAAGAACCCTATCCGATTGGACCATTAGACCTAGAATCAAAGCCATTGGAGGAATTGCCAATGTAATTGTTACTGGTGGTGATTTTAAACAATACCAAGTTTTTGCCGACCCAGAGAAACTGAAATTTTACGATGTTAGCTTACCTGAATTATTGGCCAAAGTGTCAGCGTCAAATAAAAATGCTCCAGGAGGAACGTTAACTCAACACGGAAACCAATACATCATCAAAGGAAATGGGCGTGCGTATTCTATTTCAGCATTAGGTGAGGCTGTTTTAAAACAAGTGAATGGACAAACCATCAAAATTAAAGATGTAGCGACCGTTCAAATTGGAAGTTCGGATAAAATTGGTGATGGTTCCTTGGACGCATCTCCTGCCGTTATCCTAACAATTTCTNAGCAACCAGGCGTAAACACCTTGGATTTGACAAAAAGTTWGGACATTGCTATTGAGGAATTAAAAGGAAGTTTACCCGAGAGTRTGCAAATTCACAGTCAAATTTTTAGACAGGCAAACTTTATCGAAGCTTCGATTAATAACCTGAACAAAACATTGTTAGAAGGTGCGTTTTTTGTGGTAATTATCCTGTTTATCTTTTTAATGAACTGGAGAACAACCATCATTTCACTCTTGGCAATTCCTATCTCTATTTTAGTATCTATTATCGTATTAAAATTATTGGGATATACTATAAACACCATGAGTTTGGGAGGGATGGCTATTGCCATTGGAGCCCTAGTAGATGATGCCATTGTAGATGTGGAAAACGTTTTTAAACGCCTTAGACAGAATGTGAAAAAACCGAAAGAAACTCGTGAGCCAGTTTTAAAAGTAGTATTAGATGCTTCCATTGAAGTGCGTAGCTCTATTATTATTGCAACCCTTATTGTAATTGTATCATTTGTACCTTTATTCTTCTTAAGTGGAATGGAAGGACGTTTGTTAAAACCCTTAGGAATTGCCTTTATTACCTCGGTATTAACATCACTTGTTGTTGCGGTAACCGTAACTCCAGTGCTTTGTTCGTATTTATTAAAAAGTGATAAAGTATTACTGAAACAAGCCGATGGAACCAGAGTAGAAAGATGGTTACAAAAACACTATGCCAATATTTTAAAAGGAGCTTTAAAAAGACCAAAAACCATTATTATTTCTACCGTAATTGCTTTTGTGATTAGTATGGGAATATTCACCCAACTTGGACGTAGTTTCTTACCTGAATTTAATGAAGGTTCTTTAGTAATTAGTGCCGTAGGAATCCCTGGAATGTCCTTAGAGGAAAGTAATAAAATCGGACAAATGGTGGAGCGATTATTACTCGAATTACCAGAAGTAGATGTTGTAACTCGTAGAACCGGTCGCGCCGAATTGGACGAACATGCCCAAGGAATTAATGCTGCCGAAATAGATGTACCATTTACCTTAACTGATAAAACAAAGGAGGAATTCTTTGAAGAAGTACGTGTGAAATTAAGTTTGGTCCCTGGTGTAAACATTACCCTTGGACAGCCTATTGCACACCGTATTGACCACATGCTTTCGGGTACACGTGCTAATATAGCCATTAAGATATTTGGTGGAGATTTACAACGCCTATTTGAAATAGGAAAAAGTATTGAAACCAGTATCAAAACAATGGATGGTATTGCAGATGTTGCCGTAGATCAACAAATAGAAGTACCACAATTACGTATTTCACCTAAGCGTGATTTATTAGCTGCATATGGAATGACAGTTGGTGATTTAATGTTGCAAATAGACATTGCATTTGCTGGTGAAAAAGCAGGGGAAATTTATGAAGGTCAACAGTATTTTGACTTGATTGTTCGTATGCAACCTAGCGCTAGAGACTCGAAAAGAAGTATTGAAAACACCTTGGTTAAATTACCCGGAGGTGGTTTTATTAGTATTGGAGAATTAGCAACCGTATCATCCGTTAGTAGTCCTAATACAATTAGCCGCGAAGGTGTGCAACGTAAAATTGTAGTTGCTGCCAATGTACAAGGTCGTGATTTACGCTCTGTAGTAAACGAAATTAAAAGTATCGTAAACTCAGAAGTAAATATACCTGAAGGATATCACGTAACCTATGGAGGACAATTTGAAAGTGAAGCCAAAGCTTCTAAATCATTATTGTTATCTGCCATATTTGCTGTGTTAGTGATATTCTTATTACTGTATTCAGAATTCAAAAATCTAAAACTATCCTTTATCGTATTGATAAATTTACCTTTAGCATTGATTGGAGGGATATTAATGGTGTACTTTACTTCTGGAATTGTAAGTATTGCTGCTACTATTGGATTTATTAGTTTGTTTGGTATCGCCACCCGTAATGGGATTTTATTGGTGTCCAGATATGAAGACATGCGTAAAGAAGGTAAAAGTGGTATTTCTTTATTAGTTGAAGGAGCCATAGACCGATTGAACCCAATTCTAATGACCGCATGTACCACCGGACTTGCCTTGATTCCTTTAGCCCTAAAAGGTGATGAACCAGGAAATGAAATTCAAAGCCCTATGGCCATTGTAATTTTAGGAGGTTTGTTATCCGCTACAGTTTTAAATTTAGTAGTGATTCCTTGCGTGTATCATTTAATGCATAAAAAGAAATAATGTAGAGACGCAAAATTTTGCGTCTCCTTCCCTTTTTGAAAAACGTCCCTTGTAATGAGGGACGTTTTTTTTGGTTGGTGGGGTTTTGTTTTTTGTTATTTGTTTTTTGTTGATGGTTGTTGGTTGTTGGTTGTTGGTTGTTGGTTGAAAGCGGTTCGATCATGGAATTGTCGTGGGTATTGTTGCGGGAATCGTTGGGCGTTATTTGAACGGAATCGTTGGGCGTTATTTGAACGGAATCGTTGGGCGTTATTTGAACGGAATCGTTGGGCGTTATTTGAACGGAATCGTTGGGCGTAGAGACGCAAAATTTTGCGTCTCTACCCACCCGAATCAACCACACCAACCACACCAACCACATCCGAATCCACAACCACAACCAYNNNCATCATCATCATCATCATCATCATCATCATCATCATCATCATCATCATCATCATCATCATCATCCATTAAACGGGTCTATCCCCCATTTTATCGGATTATTCACAATGTATTCCGAAATTTTCACAAACGCCCTTTTATCACGAATAATATGGTCATAAAAACGGGCCTGCCATTTGAACTGTGGATAGATAATCCGTGCATTTTTTGTAACACCTATTTTAAATCCACGGATAATGGATGCCAAATTTTCCGATTGTGGACCAAATTTATTTGCGCCTTCCATTACATCATCACTTTTGTCAATCTGAATAATCCCATGCACATGATTTGGCATTACCACATAATTATGTAAAATAACAAATGGAAAATGTTCTGGGATTGCCAACCAACAATCATTCGCGATTTTTCCAATCGATGAAAATTTCATTTTATGGTCTTGAACCCCTCCAAAATAATGTGTTTTATCATCGGTGCAAATGGTCACAAAATAATACGCATTACTACCATAATCCCAATTTGGATGACGTGTGGATGGAATGCGATATTTATTTTGATATTTTTTCATTCTATTATTATTGGTAGAGACGCAAAATTTTGCGTCTTTACGTATCGTATAATATTATTATTGGTACAGACGCAAAATTTTGCGTCTGTACGGGATTGCTATAAATTACAAAAAAAATCAAAACTATAAAATGGCTAAATTGTCATTAAACCTTAAATTCAACAAAAAAACCTATTTTTGATACAGACCAAACATCCAAAAATGAAATCATTATTATTCATACCAGACATTAGCGGCTTTACTTCCTTTATTCATAAAACGGAAATAAATCACAGCAAGCATATCATTAAAGAACTATTAGAGTTGCTAATTAGCTCCAATAATCCAGCAATGAAATTGGTAGAAATAGAAGGTGATGCACTTTTCTTTATCCTTGAAAACAAGATTCCAAGCATAGAGGAACTAGAACAATTAACGGCTAAAATGCATCGGGAATTTCATTTGTATTTACACGATTTCAGTAGTAAAAGAGTCTGCCCATGTGGCGCTTGTAAATCTGCTATTGATTTAAATTTGAAATTTGTCAGTCATATTACCGAACTTGATTTTATAGAAGTGGCTGGACAAAAAAAACCATTTGGCCCCGCGATAATCCARGTACACAGGATGTTGAAAAACTCCATAGAGTCCACAGAATACAGTATGATTTCTGACGTTTATTTAAGCGAATTTAATATTGCTTCGGAAAATGAATGGCAAAAAGGAACTGATAATTATGATTTTGGTGCATTTAGTTACGCTTATAAGCTACATGATAAAAAACAATACAATTTCCCGAAAATAAAGCTAAAACAGGTACAGAAAAAACAGAAGCAATTGGTTTCCATTCAACAGRTTTTTAAAGYARATTTAATAGACCTCAGTGATTATATTTTAGATTTAGAAAAACGTARATTATGGAGTACTGGCATCAAAGAAATAAAACACAAKTCMCAGGAAATTAATCATATYGGCACCGAACACCTTTGTATTTTAGAATCTCAGGAATTATTAATTTCCACCGTTTCGGGAGGGGTAGAAAATAAAGACATGCTGTATTTAGAAGAAACAAACGGCGTCCCATATACGAAAACACTCACGGTGAGTTATCGTTTAACACAACTTCCRGATAACACCGTTAATTTTCATTTAGAAGCCTTTTGTTCCACTAAGCACATTTTCCAAAACATAATGCATCCATTTCTTAAATATAATTTAAATAAAGGTATGTTAGCTTCTATGAAAAAACTTGGAGAACTTTTCCAATCATAATAAACCTGAAAAAACTCCCTTAAAAAAGGAGCTTTCCAATTTTTATAATAGTCCATTGAAGGTCTTTTTCATTTGTGCGATAAAACGGATCTTCTATTATTTTATTCTCTAACAAATCTGTATGGACCGTTCCAGGAACAGTTGCAGGCATCCATTCTTCCGTTGTTGTTTTTCTAAAAACCCATGGAGAATCTAAGGTAATTAAACCGCTTGAATTAGCTAAGGACAATTGAGTTGGTTCCGAATTTTGAAGTACAGCGACCCCCACTTGTCCAAATAACACTGTATGAATTAAAAATAATAGTTTCGATTTGGAAGAGGCTTATGTTGAAATGAAAAGAACTGCCATGCTTGATAAGAGAGGATTGAAAGCTTATCGAACCT
>NVSD01000114.1 GCA_002401105.1 Flavobacteriaceae bacterium
TTGCTGCGTTTCACATCAGCTGGATCTTCATGGCTGCCAATGCCGATTTTATTCCTTCGGATGGGAGCCGTGCCATTGGGTTTTTCCAGCATTCGAATTCAGAAAGGCTAGAAAAATGAAACGTTGGTCAGCAATGGCAAAAACCTTTACACGTATTGGTAAGGACATTGTAATGGCTGTAAATGATGGAGGACCTAACCCAGATACAAATGCTCGTTTAAGGGCCGTGATTCAAAATGCCAAGGCAGCAAACATGCCAAAGGAGAATGTAGAACGTGCTATTAAAAAAGCAAGTGATAAAGACACTGCTAACTATAAGGAAGTTTTATTTGAAGGCTATGCGCCACACGGAATTGCTATTGTGGTAGAAACGGCTACTGATAACAACAACCGTACGGTAGCGAACGTAAGGATGATTTTTAATAAATAT
The DNA here is from genome assembly GCA_002401105.1 of Flavobacteriaceae bacterium. Classification (GTDB taxonomy): domain Bacteria; phylum Bacteroidota; class Bacteroidia; order Flavobacteriales; family Flavobacteriaceae. Next base: position 431 of record NVSD01000114.1, read on the forward strand.
AACGGTAACTTCGGAACTTCTGGTTCTGTAGTTTTTATGTTTGATCGCACTTGTAATTTCAGAATTAAAACCGAAGATCTAAAAGTGGACTTGGAAGAGTTTGAATTAGAATTGATGGATTTTGAGGTAGAAGAAGTATTTAAAGACGAAGATGGTATTGTAATTTACGCACCTTTTGAGCAATTTGGAGCGATCCAAAACTACTTAGAAGAAAACAAATTAGAAATCTTATCTTCTGGTTTTGAACGTATTCCTGCGAATACCACGAAATTAAACGAAGAACAACAAGCCGATGTTGAAAAGCTATTGGAAAAATTAGAGGAAGATGAGGATGTACAACAAGTATATCACAGTTTAGATCATTAAAACATATAAACACCTCACATACAACAATAAACCCCTAGTTTTACTAGGGGTTTATTTATTTTACCCTTTCAAATTACAGTACTAAAAAAAATAGCTAAAGTATTAAAACACTATACAAATGTTCTTACAATCACTATCTCTTGACCTGTAAAGATAGCACCTCACGCTTTACCCCCTTGCCACTTACTAATATTCCGAAACGTACTCCTGCATAAAAAGGAATTGCACAAACAATGCCTGATCAAGTAATGTTGATTAATACCATTGTTTTACAAGAAGTAAAAGACAGTTCTGAAATAGAGAATATAATAAGCACTCAAGACCTATTATATNAAAGCCTTGTGTGAATTGACATACGATGGTCCTGCATTAGGGATAGCAGTGGTTACCCTGCAGTTTTTTTTTAGTTTAGAGCCATTCTGCTCCAAACTAAAAAAAGCGAAGCGTATTAGCGTATATCCCGCGCCCTTGGGAAACACACAAATCCCCTAAAACGTTGTCTACTGTACTATCCGTCACACTTTTCAGAATCTGAGGATTTAGCTTTCAAAAACAACTTTCACTCTTGAACACACAACTATAACTACATGGTATTTAATATTTACCTCGCATCTTTAGTGTAATCAAATACTATATCTATATTTTTTGAAGCAGACATTCCATTAGGATTCAACCCTAATTCCCCTTGAGGAATTGGATGCTTATATTTTTTATAATGTGCTATCCATGATGAATTAAATTCCTGAGAATCCTTGTTTTTAAAATTCATAGGATTAAGAACAAAAGGATTATTTAGTGGGGAGCTCCTTTGAAACATTTCGTATAATAATTCGGAACAATAGTAAGCCTTATTATTAAGGAGGTATAAGAAATCGTATTGGCTATTTAATAAAGACTTCCCCTCCTCTAAGGCTTGGGGTATGGCCGATTTAAATTTAGGTTTTAACCTACCCACAACAACTTTAGGGCAATTAAACGAATTTTTACTCCGATTTAAAAAACGATCGATTGGGGTTTTAGAAACCCCCTTAGAAACTGCTTCTATAACCCAGATATTGTTTAAGGAGTCCACATAAACCATAGCAACAWGAGAGAAACTAAGTGTTTTACTACTCCCATTATATGTAACCTTTTCAATTGCATCCGCTAAGGCTTCAKTATCTAGGTCCTGGAAAAGTATATCCCCATTTAACACTGTAAAAACCGGGGATTCCTTTGCCTTGACACAACTTTTTAGAGCCAAAGAAAGATTGCATAGTAGCAGCAGGATAATTAATTGTTTTAACTGATTTTTCATAGTTACAAAGTTACAAGGTTTCCCTACATTTAATATCGTTTTTTAGCAGATAAAATATGCTGAAATTTAGCTTGCAACTAATAAAAAGGAAATAGTATGGATTGTAAAAACCAACTTCCACTACTCGCCAATAGCTCGAAATTCAACACCTTCCGAGTAGGCAACTTTTATATTACTTTAGCTAATTGCTTTCTTCATATTTCCGTAAAAAGCAACGGTAACCTCTCTATAATGATCTGTCCTTATATAAGGTCTTACTGCAACCTGAACAGAGTGACTGTCATAATTCACCTAAACAAGGCACATATTATAGTGTAATAACACACAAAAGTCAGTTCCTTTACAGAACAACTTATTTCCCTTATCTTTGACCGTAATAAACACCCTCATTTAATCACAAATAAACCCATCCCCTTTATGTTCTTAGCAGGAATCAATACAAAGTCTTTAAAATCTACACAACTAACTCATATTACCTGTCCCAGTTGTAGTAAAACAAACACCACCAACATATCCGTAATAGGTGCATATAAGCATTTACTTCAAATTCCATTTTTAGCGGGTAAAAAAGCAGCACGCTCTACCTGCAACAGTTGCAAAACATCTTTGGATTATAAAAACATGTCCGATAGCATCAAATTAGCTTATCACGAATTAAAAGAGACTAGTAAAACACCTATTTGGTTTTATTCAGGTATTATAGGTATTAAAATATTGGTATTGATAAAGATTTTTAGCAGGTATCTATAAAATATAGATCTAAACAGGTTTTTGAAAGCAACTATAGTAGGTTCAAAATTGTGAACTTTCTAGATTTTAGCAAAACATTTTCAAATTAAGAGGGTTCAGAATAAGAATAGACCCAATATATCACTTTTGTCAGATTCATAAAATAGTAGCCACAATCAACTTAATTAATTGTATATCTTGCGATTTACATTTGATAAAAACACCATAAGTTCAAAATACGAGTTGATATTATAAATCATTTGAATAGAAAATAAATATATTTSAAAAATGAATTCAAAAAAAGCGTGTTAGTAAACATATATACCATATATTTGCGTCATTAAAAAATATAAATACAATAATAATGAGCACAGGAACAGTAAAATTCTTCAACGATTCAAAAGGATTCGGATTCATCACACCAGATGACGGAAGTAAAGACGTATTCGTACATATCAGCGCTTTAACCGATGAAATTACAGAAGGAGACAAAGTAAGCTTTGACGTTGAAGAAGGACGTAAAGGACCAAACGCGGTAAACGTAACGGTAATTTAAGTTTAAACTTAAAAGATATACAAGCCCTATCTACAATGATAGGGCTTTTTTATGCCTTATTTTTAGGTCTTATAAATTCCCCGAGATAAAGGAATACTTAATACAAGTACAGTGGCTACAACAACGCCAAACTTGCCTTCCTGTTAATCTTTTGCGTAGGTGTCTCTATAAATTTATTTAGAAACAATACCTTTTTAGGAATTTCGAATTTTGACAATAGTTTCGTTTCTTTAATACGATCTAAATATTCCTTCCCTAAAGCAACACTGCTATTTTCCAGTTCAACAATAATTATTAGTTTATTTCCTAATACTTCATCCGGTTCTGAACTTATAAAAAATCGTTCTTGAAGTACCGAACTCAATTTAAGTTCTATTTGTTCTGGGATCAACTTAATACCACCTGAGTTTATTACAGAGTCATAACGACCCAACCAATTAAAACTATAGGAATCTATCAATTCCACTACATCGTTCGTATAAATAGGCTCTTGTGACAGCTGCGGAGCATCTATTACCAAACAGTCCCTAGTATCCACTTTCAATGTAATRCCTGGTAAAGTTTTGTAAAAAGCATCTCCTACTCCATTCAATCGTTTCGCAGCGATATGAGTAATGGTTTCCGTCATCCCATAGGTCGCAAACACTTTYGTATCTARGCCTGCTATCTTTTTTAAAAGTGACGWTGCAATRACGCCGCCTCCAATAATAAGTTGATCTATTTGTTCTAATTTACCAAAAGAATGATGTACTTGCAGAGGAAYCATGGCCGCAAAGTCGTACCGCTTCTCCGTTAATTTTAGCGGATTAGAAACMACTGGAATCACTTCTAAGTCCCATCCTAACACCATAGCACGCACGAGCATCATTTTCCCAGCAATATACGCCGAAGACATACAAAGCAATGCAGAAGAACCCGCAGGCACTTTAAAAAACGCCCCTGTTGCTTTTGCAGAGGCCATCATGGATTTTTTTTCTAATTCAATTATTTTAGGTGTCCCAGTAGAGCCCGAGGTTTGCACTTTTAAATAGGCAGAATCCTCAAACCAATCCTTCAAAAACAAGGCGATTTCTGGTTGTTTTTTCACCGCATATTCTAATAGTTCCAATGACGAAGAAAAACCYGTACCGTTTAACCTAAATTGTGGATGCAGCATAGATTTATACATGTTTATTGGATAAYTCTACACTATAATCGACTGGAGCTACTACTTTYCCTGTTAATTTTTCTTTCCAATTTTTCCATCCATATTTCTTAGAGAATAAGATCAAAATTAAGGGATACAACACAAAAACAGGAAGTAAAGTACTCAATAATAAGGAAGGTTCCGAAGTATCCAAATRGATAGCATGTGTTTTAAAAGCAGTCCAATCGGTGGTAACTACCACAGCCGCCACTATATTATTTGCAGCATGAAAACCTAAGGCTAATTCTRTCCCCTCGTCCATTAACGTGATAATTCCTAAAAGTAAGCCCGTTCCCATATAATATACCATTATTATATAACCCATTTTTTCCACTTCTGGGTTTAAGCCGTGTAATAACCCGAATAATACAGATGAAAAAACCAATGGAATCCACCTGTTTTTAACCAAGAACCCAACACTTTGCATCAAATACCCTCTAAATAATACTTCTTCAAAGGCCGTTTGAAACGGAAATAACAATAGCGACACCAACAACAATACTAAAAATGGTTTGATATTAAGTATCAAGGTAAAATCGGTTGGAAAAACGAGGATTGACACTATAATTAATAATACGGAAATGCCACCCCATATTTTAAATCCATAAAAAAAACGAGACCAATCTATGTTTTCTCTAGAAGTAACAATGGTTATTGCCTTTCGTTTATGTACCATCTTAACTAATAAAAAAAGTATCACTAAGAGACCTAAAAAAGGAATTAAATTGGAGACTAAATCCATATTACTTGCAGCAGCCTCCTTTGTCGATTCCGCATATAATTCCAATATTTCAGGAAAAAACAAATAAATAAGCACATTCATCATAAACGGTAAAAACACAATAGTCATGGTAATAAAATWCCTCCACCAGTTATTTTTTCCTTTATATGCTTGTTGTATAAAATCCATACTTCTTAAATTTTAAAGTTCCAATTATCATTATTACTATAGGATAAAGCTCCATTATTTACTTCCAACGGGCATTCTATATTATTGGTATACAAAGCACCTGTCCCAAGGCCTTGTGGCATTGTATTGCCCAATCCAAAAGTCCATTGAGCAATGGCATTGAGTCCTATATTACTTTCTAATGCTGATGTAATCCACCAATCAATCCCTTGTTGTTTAGCCATAGAAATCCATCCCTCACTCCCTTTAAACCCACCTACTAAAGCTGGTTTCAAAATAATAAATTGTGGACATATTGTTTGTAGTAATAGCTGTTTTTTAACTTCAGAAAATACGCCTATTAATTCTTCGTCCAAAGCGATAGGCAATGGCGTACGGCTACATAAATCTGCCATTTCTTGCCATTGTCCTTGTCGGATAGGTTGTTCTATAGAATGCAATTCAAATTCCGAAAGTCTTTTTAATTTTTCCAAAGCAGTTGCTGGTAAAAATGCACCATTGGCATCTACCCTCAACTCAATTTGTTCTGCATTAAACTCCGAACGAATAAAAGTTAACAGTTCCAATTCTGCCTCAAAATCAATGGCTCCTATTTTTAATTTGATCGTCGTAAATCCGGTTTTTAATTTTTCTTTTATCTGTTGATACATAAACTCCTTAGTTCCCATCCAAATTAATCCGTTGATAGGAATGGACGCCTTAGAAGCTGTAAAATCGTTCTGAAACAATTTGTATGGATGCTGACTATTAAAAGATAAAAACGCTTGCTCCAGCCCAAACTGAATGGATGGAAATTCTATCAAATCCAGCATTAAAACATCCAAGCCAAGAGAAATATTACTACAAGCCCATTGTAATTTTTCTAAAAAATCAGGCCTATCGTCTATACTCAATCCTTTAAACATATTACATTCTCCGACTCCTTGTTTATGATTATCTTGAATCACAATAAAATAGGTTTCTTTTGTATGCAGAACACCTCTAGAGGTTCCACTTGCACGTTTAAAGTGTAATGTATAGGGTTTAAAATGAGCTTTCATAGATTTGCTTATACTGCAATAGTACGACTATTAGAAAAAAAATACTATTTTAGGAAGGAATTAAAGCTAACAGCAATGCAAATACCAGAAATTCCAAATCTAATTTTATACGCTATCCCTTTCTTTTTTGTCTCGGTAATAATAGAAGGTTATATCGTATTTAAAAAAAATAAAAACTCCTATAAACTTAAAGATTCTGTCACCTCGATACTCATGGGGATTGGAAACTTAGCAATAGGCATCCTATCCAACATATTGGTGGTTTTTATAATCAGTTATTTATATGAAAATTTTCGTCTTACAAGCATTCCTTTTGAATGGTGGGCATGGATTCTTATTTTATTTGGGGATGATATTTCTTATTATTGGTTCCACCGATTTTCACACACCACACGTTTTTTATGGGCATCACATGTGATACATCACTCCTCAGAAAAATACAATTTAAGTACTGCCTTACGCCAAACATGGACGGGTAATTTTTTTAGTTTTGTATTCTTTTTAGCCCTGCCTATACTCGGTTTTCACCCCTTAATGATATTCACACAAATGTCCGTGAGTTTATTGTATCAATATTGGATTCATACGGAATTGATTCACAAAATGCCAAAATGGTTTGAGGCTGTTTTTAACACACCTTCACATCATCGAGTACACCATGGGACCAACCCTATTTATTTAGACAGAAATCATGCGGGGATTTTCATTATTTGGGACAAACTATTTGGAACATTTCAGCCAGAATTAAAAGAAGAAAAGGTGGTCTACGGATTGGTGAGTAACATAAAAACGTACAATCCATTACGAGTTGCTTTTTTAGAATGGTATTATTTATTAAAGGATGTTTTCACTTCCAAAACCACATTTTTAAATAGGCTCAACTATTTAAGCAAGCCACCAGGATGGAAACACGATGGCACAGGACTATTGTCGGATGATTTAAGAAAAGAGTGGTTATTACGAAGAAAACAGGGGTAAAGGAAATTATAATTTTTATATCAAAAAAATCAGCCAATCTATTAAACTAAGATTGGCTGTTTTCATATCATTTACTTTTTTTATCAAATTCGTATTCACATTTTTTACATCGATACACATTTTTATACATCAACGGATACATAAAGAACACTAAGGAAACTAAGGAATAGAAAACACCCCAAAACCCCTTCATCGATTTAAAATTCGCATAAATATCTGTTGCTCCACATTTTGGACATTTTAATATGTTATTAGCTTCGTCAGTCAAAGGAACCCCTTCAATTTCGTTAATAATTTCAACAGCTTTATCCAAATCATTACTACCTACCTTAAGTTTAATTCCTCCGATAGCCTGGTTTAACAATGGATCTATAGAAATAGTAAACGCATCGTGCAAATAACAATTAATTCCGGAATTTTCCAGTTTAGAAATCAACACATGCGCCTCTGGAGCGTTGTCAAATACCTTTATTGTAATAAATTTATCACTCATAAATTAATGCAATTAATCCTAAAACTTATCTTCAAATTATATTTTTAAACAATCTCCGATAGGTAATAAATAGAGATCTTTTTCCATTTGCTCGAATCGTTTCATTGCTTTTTCTTTGTCTAATTTTATAGCGTCAAAAGTATCGTAATGATAGCCCAAAATATGATCACACAATAAGAACCCTGCTGCTACGGCTGCTGCATTTATTCCCATGGTAAAATTATCTCCAATAGGTAAAATAGCCAAGTCCAATCTTCCAAACACTTTAGGAATAATACGCATATCATGCGTTAAAGCAGTATCCCCTGCTATATACACCCGATGATGTGAAGTTTCCAAAATAAATCCACAAGCCAATCCTCCGTATGTTCCATCGGGAAACGAACTAGAATGTACTGCTGTTGTACAAAATATTCTACCAAAATCAAATTTAAAACTTCCACCAATATTCATGGAATGCCCTTTAAACCCTTTCGCTGCGTAATAATTAATAATTTCATGATTAGCAACGAGTAATGCTCCAGAGTTTTTAGCTATGGTTTCCACATCTAAAATATGATCCTCATGCGCATGGGTAATCAAAATATAATCTGGTTTTAAATCGTCTATTTTAATATGTTTTGCCAATGGATTCCCCGTAATAAACGGATCTATCAATACGGTCTTATCTTTTGTTTCAATTAAAATACAAGCATGTCCTAAGAAGGTGATTTTCATAATGATTTTATTAKTTGAATTAAACCTTGAATATACGAAATTTAATGCATAAAAAAGCCACGGAAATCCCTAATTTCCGTGGCCAAACAAACAATCTCATAAATACTTTTTAGAACCTAAAACTCGTATTTAAGAAATGTGAAACTCTTTTTTCTCTTTAACATATATTTCCCCTTCAGAATATAATACAGCCAATTATTTCAGGTAGCAATTCCCAAATAAAAAGGCATTCATTATAAATAATTAAATAGCATAAAAACACATAGGAGATAACTCTTTCCTAATAACAACTCGCTGTCTTTTGTCCGTTTAAAATAACATTCAATATTTCTAAGCTAACATCTAAAGTATGGCAATAACCATCACTCTAAAACATCAATAAAAGAAACTCGGAAACTCCTAGCTAGGTTGTTTATTCAGTGATAATTGTAGTATTTATTTACATTCCTGTAAGGTTAATAAACCACGTATTTTATCCTCTTGGATGTATTTCCGTGTTTAATTGACAGTAGTATTCGGATGTAACTTTAGTGTATTGTTAAAAAACAATACATACTTCTTTATTAAAGCAGCTAAAACGCCTTGATTATCAAAAGATAAAAAAAGAAAGGTATTAACAATAAATAGGAGGCCGTAATTTAGCCGTAGCATACCTATTATTTAATTCCCATCCCTGATTAAAATG
>NVSD01000115.1 GCA_002401105.1 Flavobacteriaceae bacterium
CTAATTTTTACTTTATGAATTCTGATTTTACAAATGATTTTATAGCTCTCTTTTTACCCGATGGGATTTTGGAGTATTTCGAAATAATAGATTACAAACGAACTGAAAGTAACCAGTATTTATATGAGAAAAGGTTGATTATTCATTTGTCAGAAAAGAAGATAGTTCCTCAGGAGTATGCTAAGCATCAATACAAAGCAAGTGGTTTTTCTGCAGCACGTAATATTGAAGATTTCCCAATACGCAATATGTTGGTTACTCTTAGTATTAAAAGGAGGCGTTGGGATGTTATTATAAACGGGGAAACAAAAAAAGTAAGTCGCGATTGGAATCAAATAATAGCACAGGGAACTCGAATGTCAGATGAGTTTGCTGCTTTTTTAAAAGAAACTAGTCAATACTAATGCAATAAGTTCCCAGAGCTTAAGTATTTATCTTGGAGTTAATGGAAAAAAATTTCAACGTCAATATAAAGAACATCTTAGCGACTTTAAAACTTGGAATCAAAAAAAACATGCTACTGAATTTATTTTTTACCCCAAAAATATCGGTGTAAATTTATCTTTAGATGAAACATGCATGTCAAACGGTGAACTCTATACTATTTTAACAAATAAAGCTAAAAAAGGTAAGAAAGGAAGTATTGTAGCCATGGTTAAAGGTACTGATGCTAAAAAGATAATACCATTAATAGTAAAACACATTTCAAATCGTAGACGTAATTTAGTGAAAGAAATAACATTAGACATGGCTCCTTCAATGAATGAGATAGCAAGAACTTGCTTTAAAAAATCAAGCCTAGTTATCGACCGATTTCATGTTCAGAAACTTGCTTATGATGCCGTTCAGAGTATTCGCATAAAATATCGCTGGCAAGCTATAGAACAAGACAATGAAGCTTTTTTAAAGGCTAAAAACAAAGGAATAATCCATAAACAGGAATTGTTATCTAATGGTGACACATTGAAACAATTATTAGCTAGAAGTAGGTATCTACTATACAAAAACAACTTTAACTGGACCGAAAGTCAAGGAGAAAGAGCAGCTATCTTATTTGAAAAATATCCTGAAATTAAAACAGCTTATGAAATTTCAAGAAAATTAGGAGTCATCTATGAAAAAACTAAAGAACCTGCAGTTGCAAGGTTAAAACTTGCTCATTGGTTTAGAGAAGTAGAATTAACAAAATCTAAAAAGTTCGCAACAGTAATGCACTCATTTATGAGACATACCGATACAATTTTGAATTACTTTAATAATAGAAGTACAAATGCCGCAGCGGAATCTTTTAATGCTAAAATTAAAGAATTTAGACGACAATTTAGAGGTGTTAGGGATCTCGATTTCTTCCTTTTTCGATTAACTAAAATTTATGCCTAATTAACATCAGACCCAGRWWRKSWRWMWRWYSCTATTTTACAYGTGTTTAAAGACTGAACATAAAAGACTTAATTCGCGTAAAAATCCCTTGTAGAATTTGGTGAAAATCAAACAATTTTGTTTTTAAAACGACAAACAATGGATTTAGTTTTCCATTATCTTAGGACAACGACTACAGAAGGTTTTTCCGTTTTTCTTATAACTTTTACAACATTTCTTCTTCTTATTCATGGTTTCCACCACAGAAAAGTCATAATTATATAAGGATTTGGCGACAATAATTGAGGACAAGTTATTTTTATTTAGAATGAATAAAAACAAAGRTACAGTATTTTAGGGAATTGCAATGTGATAATTGTTAGTTTAACAAYTTTTAACCAAATCAACAGCAAGTCATTAGCGCATCGGGACAATAATTAGYTTGCCTAGCTCCTTAAATCTAAATACTTTTGCACTATGCAGGAACACATCACTTTTAAAAACACTCACATCTCTTTCTGTCAAAAAGGAAAAGGGGCCACGGTAGTRTTACTACACGGATTTTTGGARAACAAAAGTATGTGGAAAAATATCACATCCGAATTGGCAAAAAAACACAGGATAGTTAGCATCGATTTGTTAGGACATGGCGRAAGTRAAAACACAGGRTATATCCATAGCATGGAGGACATGGCTCATAGTGTAAAGGCCGTATTGGATTATTTAAGAATACGAAAAGTAACACTTATAGGACATAGTATGGGAGGTTACGTGGCCTTRTCATTTGCTGCTTTATTTCCGAAYAACAYAAAAGGAGTCTGCTTGTTAAAYTCTASCRCTATTAATGACTCACCTGAAAAAGTAATTCACAGAAACCGTGCGGTTGTGGCCTTAAAACAACAATTAGCAACTTTTATAAAAATTGCCATYCCTAATTTATTTGCTCAGCAATCAAAAGCATCTTTTTCCTTAGAAATAGAACACGTAATTGCAGAAGCATTAACAACTAGTAAACAAGGAGCTGTTGCTGCGACAGAAGGCATGAAAACAAGAACAAATTATACAGATTTCTTATCAAATGCTACTTTTAAAAAATTGGTGATTTTAGGAAAGGAAGACCCCGTCTTAGTGCTAAAAACACAATTAGAAATTTATAAAAACACAAACATTCCTACAGTAATTTTAGAAGGAGGACATATGAGTCATATTGAAAGTTTTGATGCGCTGCTTCCTGTTATAATAAAATATTTGAAATAAAAACTCATCATTCAGAACAATTCAAAAACARRAAACAGGTCCTATTACAACTTGCAATAGTCCTGTTTCCTTTATGTTGATATATTTTTTTAACTATCCTTAATCGGATTCCATCCTTGAGCAGTCAATTCTATTTTTTGATTTGCTCTAGTAATTAAATTCACCCCTTCGTTTTGTTCGGTCATATGACCAATTACAGTTAAACTAGGATTGGCTTTAATTTTAGGAAAATCTTCCTGAGATACTGTGAATAGCAATTCGTAATCCTCTCCACCGCTTAAAGCAATAGTAGTACTATTTAATTCAAATTCCTCACAAGTAGAAATCACCTGAGGATCTAATGGAATTTTATCTTCATATAAATTACATCCCACTCCAGATTGTTTACACAAATGTAAAATCTCTGAGGACAATCCATCAGAAATATCAATCATACTAGTAGGTTTTACTTCTAATTTCTCCAATAAGCCCGGAATATCCTGTCTCGCTTCTGGCTTTAATTGACGTTCTATTAGGTAAGAGTATTTCTCCAAATCTGGTTGCTCGTTTGGGTTTACAGCAAAAACTTGCTTCTCACGTTCCAATACTTGCAAGCCTAAATATGCAGCTCCTAAATCACCCGTAACCACTAATAAATCACCTTGTTTAGCACCGTTTCTATAGGTGACATTTTCTTTTTTAGCCTCTCCAATAGCGGTAACGCTAATCATTAAACCTGTTTTAGAAGAAGTGGTATCTCCTCCTATCAAATCCACATTATACATGTCGCAAGCCAATGCAATTCCAGCATATAATTCCTCTATAGCTTCCAAGGTAAATCGGTTGGAAACCGCAATAGAAACCGTCACTTGCTTAGCCTCTCCATTCATAGCATACACGTCAGATAAATTCACAACAATGGCTTTATATCCCAAATGTTTTAATGGCATATATCCCAAGTCAAAATGCACCCCTTCTATCAATAAATCGGTAGTTACTAATAGTTGATTTTTAATATCTCCAAGTACTGCGGCATCATCTCCTACTCCTTTAATAGTAGTTGATTGCTTATTTTTAAACCCTGAAGTCAAATGGTCTATCAATCCAAATTCTCCTAATTCAGACAAACTTGTACTGCTTTGATTTTTATTTTCTAACATGGCGCAAAGATACATATTCTTAGTCATTTTAGAAGGTTTCGCGGCATCCTTCAATTTTTACAATACATTTTACAGCTTCCTAAATAATTTGGTTTGGGCAGTTTCTTAACTACTCAAACGTTTTATTAAATATTCTCATTAGCCATTATAAAACACAACCCGCAACACACAAACTCCTTAAAGTTTAGCAACCAAACCCTTACCTTGAATAAAATWCYMMTWACYCYYAATATATTTAATGAATTTGGCTATTTGTAAAACCGCAGTTTATCCGTACTTTTGTCACATAAAATCTATCTATCTAATTATAAGAGTACTCAATACTAATTTTATGATAATTATCATAAATAGCGTATCTTTGTAATTCTAGTAATTTGAATTAAAGAGCCTTTAAAGAAAATGATAAAAGTATCAGATATAGCAAAAAAGAAAGTGGTTGAGTTAATGACCGACGAAGGTTTTAATGCCGTAACGGATTTTGTTCGTGTAGGTGTTAAGAGTGGAGGTTGTTCAGGACTTTCTTATGATTTAAAATTTGACGATTCGAAAAGCGAAGAYGAYRAANTTWTTNGAAGACAATGGTGTGAAAATTATTGTGGACAAAAAAAGCTTTTTATACTTAGCAGGAACTACGTTAGATTTTTCCGGAGGACTGAATGGTACTGGATTTGTTTTTAACAATCCCAATGCCAATAGGACTTGCGGATGTGGCGAAAGTTTTTCGTTATAAATTAAAACAGGTGCTACAACTGTATTAAATGTAGTAGGATTTTTTAGATAATTATAAATTTTAGACTTAGTTTAAAATTGTAACATATAAGATTCACAGGGTGATGTCAAACCATTACCTGCGCATCTTTTGAACAGTCACTTATGAGTAAGTATACAGAAGACGATTTAAAAAAAGAACTCGAAACTCAAGAATACGAGTATGGTTTTTATACGGATATAGAAGCCGATAAATTTCCTGTGGGTTTAAATGAGGAAATTGTAATTGCCATTTCTAAAAAGAAAAACGAGCCACAATGGATGACAGACTGGCGTTTGGATGCTTTTAGGATTTGGAAAAACATGGAAGAACCAGATTGGGCCAACGTAAATTACACCAAACCTGATTTTCAAGCATTGAGTTATTATTCTGCTCCTATTCAAAAAAAGCAGCTAGACAGCTTGGACGAGGTAGATCCAGAATTACTAAAAACATTTGAAAAATTAGGGATTTCTATTGGTGAACAAAAGCGATTGAGCAATGTAGCCATGGATATTGTAATAGATTCAGTTTCAGTAGCCACTACTTTTAAAAAGACATTGGCAGAAAAAGGGATTCTATTTATGCCTATTTCTGAAGCCATTCAAGAACACCCAGAATTGGTAAGAAAATACATTGGTAGTGTTGTTCCAAAAACAGACAACTTTTATGCGGCACTTAACTCTGCTGTATTTTCTGATGGTTCTTTTTGTTATATTCCTAAAGGCGTAAGTTGCCCAATGGAACTTTCTACTTACTTTAGAATTAACGAAGGCGGAACAGGTCAGTTTGAACGTACTTTAGTTATTGCAGACGAAGGAAGTTTTGTAAGTTACTTAGAAGGCTGTACGGCTCCATCGCGTGACGAAAACCAATTGCATGCTGCCGTAGTCGAATTGATTGCTATGGACAAGGCCGAAATTAAATATTCTACCGTTCAAAACTGGTACCCTGGTAACAAAGAAGGAGTAGGAGGAGTTTATAATTTTGTAACTAAAAGAGGAATCTGTCACAACCATGCTAAAATTTCTTGGACACAGGTAGAAACCGGAAGTGCTGTCACTTGGAAATATCCTAGTTGTATATTAAAAGGTGATTATTCTGTCGGAGAATTTTATTCTATTGCGGTAACTAATAATTATCAGCAAGCCGATACAGGAACTAAAATGATTCACCTAGGAAAAAACACGAGAAGTACCATTATTTCTAAAGGAATCTCTGCAGGACACTCACATAACTCCTATCGTGGATTGGTAAAAGTTGCCAAAAACGCTAGTAATGCACGGAACTTTACGCAATGTGACTCCTTATTAATGGGTGATTTATGTGGTGCACATACCTTCCCTTATATCGAAAACAAATCGGCATCTGCTCAAATAGAACACGAAGCTACTACAAGTAAAATTGGTGAAGACCAACTTTTCTATTGTAATCAAAGAGGGATAGATACTGAAAAAGCCATCGCATTAATTGTAAATGGATTTAGTAAAGAAGTATTGAATAAGCTACCGATGGAATTTGCTGTTGAAGCTCAAAAATTACTAGAAATTTCCCTAGAAGGAAGTGTAGGTTAAGCCCAATATTTAGATCAATTATGAAAAGAGTCCTATTACTTTTTGTTTTAATTTTTGCCATCAGTTGCAACAATGCTCCTAAAAAGAACCTTGTTAAAACTGTGAATAAAACAATTGAGGTTCCCATAAATCTAGAAGATTTTCAAGGAGAAACCAGTTATGACTCTGAAAAACAAATCATACTTTTCAAAGATGCTTCAGGTAGCTATGAAATTTATAAAAACAACGATTATTACAGTCTGTTAAGTATTTTAAAGGAAAAAAAAGCCTTTGAAGGGAACAACAGTATTACTGTATCATTTAAAGGAGAAAGAGTAGCAAAAGGAACTGGCAACCTTCCACTTATAAAAATTCTACACTTAGTGCAATCGCAACTATAGTAAGAACAAAAACTCCACAATAATTAAACGACAATTAAGCAGATATCATGTTAAAAATAGAAAACTTAAAGGCTAGAATTGAAGATAAAGAAATCCTTTCAGGAATTAACCTAGAAATAAAAGCAGGAGAAGTACATGCTATTATGGGACCAAATGGTTCTGGAAAAAGTACTTTATCTGCTGTAATTGCAGGGAAAGAAGAATACGAAGTAACGGATGGAACCATCTTTTTGAATGATGAAAACATTGAGGACCTATCTCCAGAAGAACGTGCTCATAAAGGTATCTTTTTATCTTTCCAATACCCTGTAGAAATTCCAGGAGTTACTGTTACTAACTTTATTAAAACAGCCATTAACGAAGGTCGAAAAGCAAGAGGAGAAGCTGAACTTCCTGCTAAGGACATGTTAAAATTAATTCGTGAAAAAGCAGATTTATTAGAAATGGATCGCAAGTTTTTATCTAGATCTTTAAATCAAGGATTTTCTGGTGGAGAGAAAAAACGTAACGAAATTTTCCAAATGGCCATGTTAGAACCAAAATTGGCTATTTTAGATGAAACTGATTCTGGATTGGATATTGATGCTTTAAAAATTGTAGCCAACGGAGTTAATAAATTARGAAATAAGGACAATGCAGTAATTGTAATTACGCATTACCAACGCTTACTTGAATATATTGTTCCAGATTTTGTACACGTATTGCATAACGGAAAAATAGTGAAATCTGGAGGAAAAGAATTGGCTTTAGAATTAGAAGCTAAAGGATACGATTGGTTAAAATAGTTGTTCCTAATTAAGAAACAACACCTCGTAATTAACTATTAGTACAAAAGAGTAACCATGGAATTAAAAGATRAATTAATATYWKSATWTWTGAATTTTGCAGAGGGAGATGGTAGATTTAATATACTTGCACATGAAAAATCAATACTTGATAAAAAGACAGATAGACACTCAACGGGGTCAATGCAATATATAAAGAAATATCAAGTAGATGCTTTAGGAAACTATGTTGAGGTAAAGAGTGAAATAAGACAATCTACTATCAAAAACAATTGGAATGAAAAAATACAAAAAAGAGCGATGAAAAGATTAATAAGACGAAAACAACAATTGGCATAAGGAGGTTTAGATGAGTGGGTGGAGAACAGTATTAGTGACTAAACCTTGTAGACTGAGCATGAAAAACCAACAGCTTGTTTATGAGCCAAAAGATGAAGAGTCTATAAACGTGCCACTTGAAGATATAACGGTTATAGTTCTCGAAAATAGTCAGTCAAACATGACAACTGCTCTTCTTAGTCAAATAGCAGAGAAAAATATAGCTCTTTTTTCTTGTGATAGTTACCACATGCCAAATGGCTGCTTTACTCCTTTTCATCAACACTCAAGATTATCTCAAATAGCTCATATACAAGTAAAGATGAAACTTCCTCTAAAAAAACGAATATGGCAAAATATAATCACTCGAAAAATCTCAAATCAGTCTCAACTTCTAAAACAATTTGACATAAATAATTTAAAACTTGAACTTCTAAAAGATAAAGTTTTATCTGGGGATAGTGAAAACCTAGAAGCACAAGCTGCAAGAAAATACTGGGGTTTGTTATTTAAAGATTTTAGGAGAGATCAAAAAGCACTAGACCCTATAAATATAGCTCTAAATTATGGTTATGCCATAGTTAGAGGTGCGGTTGCTAGATCTTTAGTCTCTTATGGACTCTTACCAACTTTTGGAGTTTTCCATCGTTCTGAATTAAATGCTTATAACTTGGCAGATGATATGATAGAGCCGCTCAGACCAATGGTTGACATGGTTGTAAAAAAGTTAGCTCTTGAAGATGAGTTGGATGTTTGTTTAAATATAAGTATAAAATCAGCACTTATAAATGTACTAAATATGGAGATGATTTTAGAAGAAGAAAGTGTAAGTGTTTTACATGTATGTGATGTAATGGCACAATCTTTTGTAAAGTCCATGAAACTAAAAGATACTTCCTACTTGAAGTTACCTCTACTCACATGAAAGCGTTTAAGTTTATGTGGCTTTTTGTATTTTTTGACCTTCCTACAAAAACAAAAAGAGAGCGTAAAAAATATACTCAGTTTAGAAGGTTTCTGCTTCAAGACGGTTTTATAATGATGCAATTTTCTGTTTATACAAGAATATGCAAAGGTGATGACAGTGTTGTTACTCATAAAAAAAGAGTAAAAGAGCAYMTWCCWKCRAAAGGACATATACGGATGSTYTCYATWACWGAYYTKCAATAYTCAAARATGGAAACAYTMRTYGGWRTWAARARWGAAGAAGAAAAACTTGAAAAAAAGCAACTTTTGCTTTTTTGAGTAAATGCGAAACATATTTATCTATATATTTAGTGCTGTTTTAGATGATTTTTCGCATAGCAGGTATAAAAATATGAATATTTTTAAAAGAAAAGTAAATTTTTTGAGTGTTTTTTTTAAAGAGAAAAGCTATGTAAACCCCTTGTAAAAAGGGGTTTTGAGTGTGGTAGTATAGCGCATCCGAGTGAGAAAGGGAGCTATAACTATGGAAACGTGCAACATGGCTACTATTACAGTATAGCGCATCCGAGTGAGAAAGGGAGCT
>NVSD01000116.1 GCA_002401105.1 Flavobacteriaceae bacterium
GGCTGTAGTGAAACCAGGTAAACTCTATGCGGTGCAATACCACGTATATTGGAAACTGAGAGCGACTCGCTCGATTCCAAGGGGTAGGTAGTTAAAATTGTATAGTAATATACAATGTAGATAAATGATAAGAGCCTTTTACTTGTAAAAGGAACAGAATCCGGCTTATCGGTCTGCTTTTTTCTTTCTTTTTTTGATAATAAATTAATAAGAGCCGTATTTAGACGCCTATTATTATTGAAAAATAAATATATGCTATAATTAGTGTATAATTCACACAAATACGATCGATTCCATAAAAATCTTTTAATAGTAACTTCTATTTTGTAAATTTGTACCACTTAACAAAAACAAGATACATTATGGCATTTGATATTGATATGATAAAAGATGTTTACAGCAGAATGGCGGAGCGTGTAGACGCAGCGCGTGAAAAAGTTGGTAAACCGTTAACTTTAGCAGAAAAAATATTATACAATCACTTATGGGATGGTAAGGCAACTACGGCGTATACCAGAGGTAAAGATTATGTAAATTTTACACCGGACAGAATAGCATGTCAAGATGCTACTGCACAAATGGCTTTGTTACAATTTATGCAGGCTGGAAAATCAAAAGTAGCGGTTCCTACAACCGTACATTGTGACCACTTAATTCAAGCCAAACAAGGGGCAAGTATAGATTTACCTTTTGCAAACAAAACCTCGGCTGAGGTATTTGATTTTTTAGCATCGGTATCTAATAAATATGGAATTGGATTTTGGAAACCAGGTGCTGGAATTATTCACCAAGTAGTATTAGAAAATTATGCCTTCCCTGGAG
Source organism: Flavobacteriaceae bacterium (assembly GCA_002401105.1). Lineage (GTDB taxonomy): Bacteria > Bacteroidota > Bacteroidia > Flavobacteriales > Flavobacteriaceae. The sequence continues at coordinate 823 of NVSD01000116.1, forward strand.
GAATGATGATAGGAACAGATTCGCATACCGTAAATGCAGGTGGACTAGGAATGGTTGCTATTGGTGTTGGAGGTGCAGATGCTGTAGATGTGATGGCTGGAATGCCTTGGGAATTGAAATTTCCAAAATTAATAGGAGTGAAACTTACCGGTAAATTAAGCGGATGGACAGCTCCAAAAGATGTTATTTTAAAAGTAGCTGGAATTCTKACYGCGAAAGGTGGAACTGGAKCTATTGTAGAATATTTTGGAGAGGGTGCCATTTCTTTGTCTTGTACAGGAAAGGGAACTATCTGTAATATGGGAGCAGAAATAGGAGCAACCACTTCTACTTTTGGRTACGACGMGTCTATGGAACGTTATTTACGTGCTACWGACAGGTCTGATGTAGCCGATGCTGCCAATAAAGTGAAAGAWYACTTAACAGGAGATCCAGAAGTATATGCGAATCCWGAAAAATATTTCGACGAATTAATTGAGATYAATTTAGATGAATTAGGCCCACATATTAACGGACCGTTTTCTCCAGATATCGCAACAGAAGTTGGAGAAATGCATGATAAAGCGGTTAAAAATGGTTGGCCATTAGAAGTAGAATGGGGATTGATTGGTTCTTGTACTAACTCATCGTACGAAGATTTATCTAGAGCAGCCTCTATCGCCAAACAAGCGGTRGATAAAGGATTGGTTTCTAAAGCTGAATTTGGGATYAACCCAGGGTCTGAACAAGTRAGGTACACAGCTGATCGTGATGGATTAATCAAGATATTCGAAGATTTAAACGCAAAAATATTTACAAATGCATGTGGTCCTTGTATTGGACAATGGGCTAGAAAAGATGCRGAGAAAGGTAAGAAAAACTCTATCATCCACTCATTCAATCGTAACTTTAGTAAAAGAGCCGATGGAAATCCTAATACCCACGCCTTTGTTGCATCTCCAGAAATGGTTGCTGCAGTGGCTATTTCTGGTCGTTTGGACTTTAATCCAATGACGGATACATTGACCAATGATAAAGGAGAGCAAGTGAAATTTGAAGAACCTACAGGATTTGAATTACCTCCAAAAGGTTTTGAAGTAAAAGATCCTGGTTTTGTGGCTCCTATGGCTGATGGTAGTGGAATTGTTGTAAGCGTTTCAGAAACTTCTGAAAGATTGCAATTACTAACACCATTTACACCTTTAGGTTCGGATATTTCCGGAGCAAAATTATTGATTAAGGCAAAAGGAAAATGTACTACGGATCATATATCTATGGCTGGACCATGGTTAAAATACCGTGGACATTTAGATAATATTTCTAATAACTGTTTAATTGGTGCTGTGAATTTCTTTAACGAAAAAACAGATACAATTAAAAATCAATTGACCGGTGAGTACGGTGCAGTTCCAGATACGGCAAGAGCTTATAAAGCTGCTGGAGTAAAATCTTTAGTATTTGGAGAGCATAATTACGGAGAAGGTTCTTCTCGTGAGCATGCCGCAATGGAACCTCGTCATTTAGGAGTCGTTGCAGTGATTGTAAAGTCATTTGCACGTATCCATGAAACGAATTTGAAAAAACAAGGAATGCTTGGACTTACCTTTTCAAACGAAGCGGATTATGATTTAGTTTTAGAGAACGATACGTTTAAATTTACAAATTTAGATGCGTTTGCTCCAGGTAAACAATTGTCTTTAGAAATTAGCCATGAGGATGGAACTAGCCATGATATTTTATTAAACCACACGTATAATTTAGGTCAAATCGAATGGTATAATGAAGGCTCAGCTTTAAATTTGATTAAAAAAGAAAATGTATAAGTAAGTACTTAGATGCATATAATTTATAAAAAAACTTGTAGCCTTGGCTGCAAGTTTTTTTTGTACCTTAAGAATCGAAGTTTTAAAATTGCTTTAGTTAAAATATTAAAACGCTATGTTATGAGAAATTTTTGGATGTTGGAGAACGTCAACTTATTTAAAATTTTATGCCCTCACAAATTTGCTGCTTATAAGGATTGTCATGTCTTGGATTATTATAAAAAAAACGAATATGTCTATTTTTCCGATGACGCGTCCAATAAAGTGTATTTAATCGAAAAAGGAAAAGTGAAAATTGGTTATTATACAGAAGCGGGAGAGGAACGGATAAAGTGTATTTTGTCCAAAGGAGAATTATTTGGAGAAAAAGCAATATTAGGCGAAGAAAAACGAAACGAATTCGCACAATCTATAGACAATAAAACATCTATTTGTCCTGTAGGAGTCCCTGTTTTACATGATTTAATGAGAAATAATCAGTCATTTACATTAAAAATTTACAAGTTTTTAAACTTTCGAATTAAAAGGTTAGAACGTAGATTGGAAGTGTTATTATTTAAAGATGCCAAAGAACGGGTGGTTGACTTTTTAAACGAATTGGCAGAGGAATATGGTGAATGTTGCCAGGAAACAGGTAATACGATGATTACACATCCCTATTCTCAAAAAGATATCGCAAGCCTATTAGGTACCTCAAGACCCACATTAAATATTATAATGAATAATTTTAAAAACAATGAATTGCTAACCTATAAAGGAAAGTATATCACATTGTATCCTCAATTCTTAAAAAACTAACAATTTTTAAGGCTGTTAGATAGCTAACATATTAAATCGTTTTTAGGAGATACCTTTGTAAGGTATTAATCAGAAAAACATTTATTATGAAAAAAAATATTTTTATCGCCTTTATGGCATTGGGAATCATTTTCGTTGCATGTGATAATGATGATGATGAGGTAGTGAGYAYAACGAAAAATTTAACATTATCCATTGATGGTCTWGAAAATTTAGGCAGCGATTTTGTCTACGAAGGATGGATTATGGTGAATAATAAACCTCAAACTACAGGAAGATTCTCCGTAGACGATCAAGGAGAACTTTCACAATCAATTTTTTTATTAAACAAAGTCGATCTGGCAATAGCCACCGCATTTATTGTAACAATTGAGCCCGCATCTGGTGATGATCCAGCGCCAAGTAATGTACATATATTGGCTGGAGATTTTTCTGGTAATACAGGAAACCTTACTATTGATCATGGGGCGGCTATAGGGAATGACTTTTCTACAGCAGCTGGTTCCTATATTTTAGCAACTCCCACAGATGGGCCTATGAATAACGAGAACAGTGGTATTTGGTTTTTATCCATCGAATCCATGTCGCCTGTGGCGGGTTTAATATTGCCTATCTTACCAGATGGATGGGTCTATGAAGGTTGGGCAGTGATTGACGGTGTACCAGTTACTACCGGAACATTTTCTATGAATACTGGGGTAGATGCATTTGATGGCTATAGYAGTACNNTNAWKGRWGSWCCTCCATTTCCAGGAGAAGATTTTATTATGAATGCACCGTCTGGACTGACATTTCCAACCGATTTGGCTGGAGGGAAGGCTGTTATTTCGATAGAACCTGTTCCTGATACTAACAGTAAGCCGTTTTTATTAAAACCATTAGTGGGTACTATTCCTACCAATGCCATAGACCATACCACATACACAATCGAAAAGAATTTAAACTTCCCTACAGGATCTGTGTCTAGGTAAGTTTACTTCTTCGAGGTAGCAGTAACTAATCATAAAAAAACTTGTAGCGTGCACTACAAGTTTTTTTATGAAAAATAATGAACTAATTGCAACGTGAGAAATGGTTGCATAATTACGCGCTATTTGTGTAGCTTTTTTTAAAACACTAAAAAAGAATGAATCAATTGACGTTTTAGCCTTATTAATAGTTAGTTATAAATTATATCAATCCTGTTCCTCTTTTATGGACGTTTCATGTATTTTGCGTATCTTCCAACATGTTATTCAGGAAGTTTTTTAAAAAATAGGTCTTGATAATAAGAGTGTTTTAGATAAACTCGATGAAATGATTTTATCTTAATTTAAAATATATAAATTATGAGTTATTACAGTGCTAAACATATAGTTACCGCCACAGGTACATATTGTGGGTTTATCGCAGGAGGATATGTTTTTAATCTTGAAAATGAAGATATGATAGATTTTACACAAATTAAACCATCCGTTTTAGAAGCATTTGATTTACATGTTTCAGATTTTAAAAATAAAAAGTTTGAACTCACTTATTCTGAAAATTTCACCCATGCAAGTGATGATGATATTGCCGTATTTACCTTGGTTAAATTAGAGTTATTATCTAAATAAGTGACAAATGGCGTCATGAAATTTATGCGAATAAACTTCGAATGTACATAATATTGTAACAAAAGCATCACTACTAGTAGCGATGCTTTTGTATTTTTGTCTCTAAACTACAATTATGAAATTCACTAAAAAAAGATTTTTTGATTTATTATGGGTATTGGCCTTTGCTATTATTCTAATCCCAACTTCTCGGGCTTGGTTGTTAAAAATAATTAGTTTTTCACCAAGTATAGAAAAAGTTTCTGAAAGGATTTCTATATCTTCATATAACTGGGAATTAAAGGGAATTAACACCCAAGATGTTAATTTAAAGGCGTTTAAAAATAAAGTTGTTTTTGTTAATTTTTGGGCGACTTGGTGTCCTGGATGTGTGGCAGAAAAACCGAGTATTCAAGCATTGTACAACGATTATAAGGAAAAGGTTGTGTTTCTTACAGTGACGAATGAAACGAAGGATATAGTTAATGCTTATTTTAAAAAGAAAGGCTATAATCTCCCTGCTTATAATAGGAGTTCAATGGAGCCTAAAGAACTTAGTACTCAAAGTATTCCAACAACTTTTGTGATAGATAAAAAAGGAATGATAGTTATTAAATCCGGTAGGGCAGATTGGAATACGGATTCAATTAGGGATTATTTGGATACTTTAATCGCCGAATAATTTACTAGGAGAATAGGCTGTTGTGTCAATGATACAGACGCAAATAAAACAAGCCTACTTTGTATTATATGTAGGCTTGTTAAGGTGGTTTTGTTTTTGGGATTTTCAAAGTCATAATCATAGGAAGTTTTATATTGCGTATCTTCTAAAACGATCCCATTGATTTCTTTTTGTGTTTCTAAAGTTTACAAAAATTACTTTTGAATGATTGGTTTTTTCTAATGTGTTAGTTACAGTGTCCATGATATATTGTTTTTAATCTTGTTATTTACCTAATAGACGCCAGAGATATCGATTTGTTACATTAATATGCATTACACAGTACTATATTAACAACTATTTAACAGTTTAACGCGAAAACAGCCATAATTCACGTTTTTTAATTTAAAATTTAGAGAATAATTATAGATTTGCTAAAGAGTACACGCTTATTGCCACAACTAGTTTACATATTTATTTCAATACTACAGGTCACTTCATTACCAAACTCATCTACAACAGTAATTATGTGTTTACCATATTTAGGCTGTACCGCTATGTTGTGAATGTCTTTTGTACTTCCTACATAAACATTGTCGACATACCAAAATAGGGTAATTGCAGGATTTGAATGTGCCACTTTTAAGATAAGGTCGTTTGTTTGTCCATTAAAATTTTTGGGTAGATAAATGCTACTAGATTGTTTTGGGTATATAAATTCCATGGATACCTCTTCTGTTCCTTTGCAATCATCTCTAAAATTAGGCAATGATTTGTAAAACGGATTTTTAGATTTGTAATAGTATTCCATTAAAGGAGGAAGTGTGAACCAGGATTTATGTGTAATATCATTCAAATCGGCACAAGAAGTATTCACTTGAAACTGTTCTTTTTTGTCTAAGTGTATTAATATATGATAGGGGCAAGGTGCCGTTTTAAGTCCACTGATTTGAATAAATTCCTCTTTTGTTTCTTCACAAATACTACTAGCTCTATGTCCACTTTTTATACAAATTGTCACTTCCTTCATTTCATCAAAAGGTTTTTCAAACCAAGGGCTGTTTGGCAGTATGTCAAAAACATCAAATAGAATTGGAGCTGCAGCTTGTATACCTACTAAGCCTGGACGTCCTTCTCCATCCGCATTTCCTACCCAAACTCCCACCACATAATCCTTTGTTGTTCCAATTGCCCAAGCATCTCTAAATCCGAAGCTAGTGCCTGTTTTCCAAGCAATTTGTTTGGAGCCATTAAAAAACTCCCAATTTTCATCACCAGAGGGTCTATTCACTTCTTTTAGGCTTTCGTAGGTTAGATAAATGGAGGCAGCATCGAATAATGTTTTCTCAAATGACTTTTTTCCAAAGTTGATTTTCTCTGAAGCTAAAAGGATAGGTTCACAAAATTCATTGGAATAATAGACGCTTGATCTTTCTGAATAATGATTTAAGGTGGATGATAATGCCGCGTAACTTTTAGTTAAATCCCATAAATTACTTTCGGCACCTCCGAGTATGAGCGATAATCCGTAATGATTGGCCTCGAATTTTAAATCGTTGAGATGTAGTTTTTTTAAATAATGATGAAAGCGATCTAATCCAAATTCTTGTAACATTCTAACTGATGGGACGTTTAAAGAGCGTGATAATGCGCTGCTTGCTGTAACCACACCGTCGTACTCTTTGTTGTAGTTTTCGGGATGATAGCTCCCGAAGTGCGTGGGAACATCGGTCACTAATGTATGCTGTAATATATCTCCTGAGTCTAACATTGCCGCGTATAAGAATGGTTTTAAAATAGAACCGGTGCTGCGTGGTTTGTCTATCACATCTACATCTTTTTGATGCGCYTTGTCCGTGGGTGAATTCCCAATATAACTCAGTACTTTACGGGTGTTCACTTCGAGAATTAAGACAGAGATATTATWRMWTKCRWTSNTKGCTKAWRWWGYKRTRMKGATTKKYRAMWMNGYCRKTKASCKRTWGYTRTMTMMWWKKNNTGAYNGTTRTYWTYRMARMWKNATTSRCAGATAAAGGGGCGCGAATAGGTGCAGGAACTAACATCGCCACTATAGACCCAATATCTGCTATCAAATGCAGGTTGTGCTATAAAAAATCCAATAAAGCCAAGGTTCCAACTCATATAATGGTGGGTGATTGGTCCAATGGAAAAACCAAGGAATTTAAGGTCTACCCTCTTTTTGACACTAAAAATCAAGGAATAGCACCCGTTACTATTGCYTATTCAAAATTCGCATCGTTTGGCGTRGACTCCTACTCTATYCCRGACTTATACGGTTCTATGGAATGGATCAAGCGTTCCAATGCTATTCCTTATGTGATTAAGGCTCTTACTAATAATTCTCTAAATATTAAATGGCATATCACCTCCCCTGGGAAGTACTGGGATGCAAAAGAAAAAATCTTAAAAGAAAACGCTAAAAACGCAGGGAGAATTTATAAGCCACAAGAATTGGAAGATCTTAAAACGGAGATTCTTAAAAAGATTAGTGACCTACTTTCTGGAGTCGATAATGTGGGGAAATTTTGGCACAACGAAAAAGTTATTGAAATAGTGGGTGCAAAGCAAATTGAGCATAACTGGGAAATCAAGCCAATTGAGCAAAAAACAAAGGATTTTGTAGACTCTCAAATAAAAATTGCTACCCATTCCGATTTTGCAACGGTGGCYGGTTTGGGCTTGCATTCTGCATTGGCCAATRTTGGAGCAGACGGAAAATCAGATTCAGGGTCAGAACAATTATATGCACATCAAACACACAAGCTCACCGAACTGGATATCCCCGAAATGATTGTATGTAAAACGTTCAATCAAATTATCAAACAAAAATTCAGCACCAAAATTAAACTTGGTTTTTACCACACCACTATTCAGCGAGAAGAGGATAAAAGTCCAGGAAACAGAATGATAAACAACTAACTATGAAATTACTTTTTAATGACACAACCGACCTCAAGGAGTTATTAGGTTTTTTGGATGCAGATTTAACTTTTGCCAACTTCAAAACCGACTTAGAACATGCCTCGCTTGACCTCAGTAAATTGATAGGTAAAGATGCATATGCAAAAATTGAAGCTTACTTTTTAAATAGTGCGGGCTATAATCCTGCTACAGGATATCCTTCTGCAGACGACATGGCCGATCTCTTAAAAAAAGCACAATTACCTATTGCTTTATTTGCCAACCTAGCTATTGAGTCCAATACCGATTTGAGTCATACCAATAGTGGCCGTACTGCAAAAATCAGTTCTGATGAACGTCAACCATGGGAATGGCAAATAGAAAAAGATACTGCGGCACAACGTAGACGTGCCTA
>NVSD01000117.1 GCA_002401105.1 Flavobacteriaceae bacterium
CTTCCAATCCAATGTTTTCTATATTAGATTTGATACCTACTGCAGATAATACGATGTCTGCTTCTAATATTTCCGTTCCTTTCTTAGTTTTTACAGTCGCTTTTACTCCTTTACCAGAAGTATCAACAGACTCAACTGATGATTTTAACATCACCTTGATTCCTGATTTTTTGAAAGAACGTGCAAACTGTTTTGATACGTCGATATCCTCAAGAGGAACTAAATTAGGTAAGAACTCTACAATAGTAACTTCAGTTCCCATGGTATTATAGAAATGAGCGAACTCAACTCCAATAGCTCCAGAACCAACAATAATCATCGATTTTGGTTGGCTAGGCAATGTTAATGCCTCACGGTAACCAATTACTTTTTTACCATCTTGAGGTAAACTTGGTAACTCACGAGAACGTGCTCCAGTAGCGATAATAATATTGTCTGCACTGTATTCAGTAACCTTACCATCAGCATCAGTTACATCTACTTTTTTTCCTGTTTTTATTTTTCCAAAACCGTCAATAATATCGATTTTGTTTTTTTTCATTAAAAACGCAACACCTTTACTCATACCATCAGCAACGTCACGACTACGTTTTACAACAGCTGTAAAATCTTTATCGATGGATTCTGCTTTTAGTCCGTATTGGTCTACATGCTTTAAATAATCATAAACTTGAGCACTTTTTAATAATGCTTTGGTTGGAATACATCCCCAGTTTAGGCAAATACCACCTAAATTCTCTTTTTCTACTACTGCAACTTTAAATCCAAGTTGAGAAGCTCTAATCGCAGTAACATAGCCACCAGGACCACTACCAATTATAATTATGTCATATTTCATAAAAAAGTATTTTAAGTTTAAGAATGCAAATTTACGGATTTCATCTCTAATATCAATCACTTATTTTACTTTCAAATGTAAAGAGACAATCTTATCTTAATTGACTTATATTTCTTATTATTGTATTGCTAAACAAAACAACAAATTACCTCTTAAAAATGATTCATTTTTAACCTTTCTAAATTCATAAACACTTATGAAAAAACTACATTATTTAATACTCGCAGTTGCCGTAACTCTCGGTGCCTGTGACAGTAAAAAAAACAACGATTCGATGCAGGAAAAATCTTCTGAAAACCCACTTTTATCAGCGTGGAATACTCCTTTTGGTGTGCCACCATTTGATAAAATTAAAGCGGCCGATTATATGCCGGCATTTGAAGTTGCTTTTAAGGAAAATAAATCAGAAATAGATGCTATTATCAGTCAGGATGAGGCCCCTACTTTTGAAAACACCATTTTAGAAATGGAAAGAGCAGGGAAGACTTTAAGTAAAGTGAGTCGTGTTTTTTCGGCTGTAAATGCAGCAAATTCTGATAAAGAAATTAGAGATATTGCCAGTGAAATAGCGCCTTTAATGGCAATACACAGCGATTATATCAACCTGAATGCTGAATTGTTTAAAAGAGTAGATGTTGTTTATGCAAACAGAGAATCGGCTAAATTAGGAGCTGAAGAAAGTAAATTATTGGAAGAAACCTACAAAGGATTTATTCGTTCTGGGGTAAATTTAAAAGGAGAAGCGAATGCTCGTTTACGTGAAATAAATAGTGAAATGGCGTCATTGGCAGAGAAATTCGGTAAGAATGTACTCGAGGAAACCAATAAGTTTGAGTTGTTTATCGATGATAAAAAAGACCTTGGGAAGTTGCCTTCGAGTTTAACCGCTATTGCAGCCAACGAAGCAAAAGCTCGTGGTCATGAAAAAGGCTGGTCTATCACTTTGCAACGYCCAAGTATCAATCCTTTTTTACAAGCATCAACCAATCCAGAATTACGTCAAAAAATGTATGACGGATATGCCTTRAGAGGAGATAACAACAATGAATTTGATAATAAGAAGGTMTTAGAAAAATTAGTGAGCTTGCGTGTAGAACGTGCWCAGTTATTAGGMTTTAAATCACATGCTGATTTTAAATTGTCAAATGCCATGGCAGAGAATCCTGAAAATGTCTATAACTTTTTGGATAAACTATGGCCTGCAGCCTTGGAAATGGCCAAGAAAGAAGCCGTTGCTTTRCAAGATTTYAAAAATAAAGAAATTGAAGSCTTRCCAGARTAYAARAATAGTGCMGCWGCYGAYAARACYTTAACAGGWGGAGAYTGGAGACATTATGTAGAAAAGGTAAGGAAAGAACGCTATGCATTTAACGAAGACGAAATGCGTCCTTATTTTGAATGTGGAGCGGTTATGCAAGGTGCGTTTACAGTAGCTACTGAATTGTACGGTATAACTTTTAAAGAATTGAATGATATGCCTAAATGGCATAAAGACCAACAAGTTTTTGAAGTTCTGGAAGCTGATGGGACTCATATTGGTATCATTTACATGGATATGTTTGCACGTGAGAGTAAACGTGGTGGCGCTTGGATGAATAGCTTAAGATCACAGTCTAAATTGGACGGGGATGTTAGTCCTATTGTAACTAACAACTGTAATTTCCCTCCTCCAACGGATGGTGAACCTTCGTTATTGTCATTTTCACAAGCACAAACCTTGTTCCACGAGTTTGGACATGGATTGCACGGATTGTTATCGGATGTAAAGTTTGCCTCTTTATCGGGGACTAATGTGCCTCGTGATTTTGTAGAGTTCCCTTCTCAAGTGATGGAGAACTGGATGAGCGATCCTGAAGTATTAAAATTATATGCTAAACACTATAAAACGGGTGAAGTAATTCCGGATGCATTGGTAGCTAAAATGAACAAAGCCAATCAGTTTAATGCTGGATTTAGAACGGTGGAGTATATGGCTGCGGCGTATTTAGACATGGCTTTCCATAGCTTAAAAGATAGTGACAATATAGATGCTGCTGCTTTTGAAAAAGCGGAAATGGAACGTATTGGTCTTATCGAACAAATTATCCCTCGTTACCGTGCTACCTATTTTAACCATGTATTTGCCGGTGGATATTCTTCGGGATATTACAGTTATTTATGGTCAGAGGTATTAGATTCAGACGGATTTGAAGCTTTTAAAGAAACGTCGATATTTGACAAAGAAACCGCAAAAAAATTACGTAAGGTATTGTCTCAAGGAGGTACAAAACCAGGAATGGAATTGTACAAAGAATTCCGTGGTAGAGCTCCTAAAATGGAACCTTTAATGCGTAAGAAAGGATTTGTTAAATAGATAATAGTCAGGACACAGGATTCAGGACACAGGATTCAGGACACAGGATTCAGGACACAGGAGTCAGGGCACAGGAGTCAGGGCACAGGAGTCTGGACGCAGGAGTCAGGAAAAAATCATAATAGACTAAATTTAAAAAGCCTAAGATTTATTATATCTTAGGCTTTTTTGTAGGCTAATGTCAAGAAGTCCTATATCTTGATTCCTAGTTCTTGCATTTCTCCCCACAAAATTGGGCAACTCAATACTAATATCTAACATCTCACATCTATTTTTTCTTCCATTTGTAGTTTTTTATGTATCATAAAAATCATTTTAAGTAGATGAAGCATAGATGTATACGGTTCCGGTACAATGCTCAACTAATAGCTAACGTCTAATAGCTCACTACTTTTTCGTGTAAAACTACAATTTTAAACTTTTTAAACCTATATTTGTAGTATTATGGGAAAAATATCAAAAAATATTCGTCATTTAAGGAAATTAAAGGATTTAACGCAGGAGCAGTTTGCCGATGAAATAAATGTAACTAGGTCTCGAATTGGGTCTTATGAAGAGGGAAGGTCGGAGCCATCCATTGCTACATTAATAAGCATCGCTACTTATTTTAAGTTACCTGTAGATGTGTTAATCAAAAGTGATTTAACCGCTGCTACGGATGCCTCTTTTATAGAAATAGGAAATCAACGGGTGTTATTTCCGATTGCTGTGGATGGAGAAAACGAAGATTTGATAGAAATTATACCAATTAAAGCGTCGGCAGGATATCTTCGTGGCTATTCGGATCCGGAATATATAGAGCATTTAGAGAGGATTAAATTACCCTTTTTACCAACAGGAAAGCACCGAGCATTTCCTATCAAAGGAGATTCTATGTTGCCCGTTAAAAGTGGCGCTTATATTGTAGCGAAGTTTATAGAGGACATTCGTGATGTGAGGGATAGTCATACATATATAGTAGTGACATTAAACGATGGGATTGTGTATAAACGCGTATTTGATAAGATAGAAGAACATCAATGTTTATTGTTGGTTTCTGACAATAAAAAATACGATCCTTATTATGTACCCGCAAACGAAGTGCTTGAATTGTGGGAGTTTACTTGTAGTATCAATACACAGGAATACGATGAGCACGAGCTTAAATTGAGTAGCATTATGACCATGTTTAACGACTTGGGCGTGGAATTGAAAGAACTTAAAAAATCGTTGAATTAGGATTTTTATTTTTTTAGAATACGATTAATTAATTTAGACAGAATTTACAATGCGTTACGCAATTATAGACATTGARACTACCGGTATGGGCGTTCAGGGGAATAAAATCACCGAGATTGCCATTTTTATTCACGATGGAGAACAGGTTATCGATACCTACGACACTTTGATAGATCCAGAGTGTCCCATTCCTTATAACATCACCCAACTTACAGGGATTACGGATGCTATGGTGAAGGGGGCTCCTAAGTTTTATGAAGTCGCGAAAGAAATTATAGAATTTACAGAGGACTGTGTTTTTGTAGCCCACAACGTGAATTTTGATTTTAACGTAATGAATAAAGAGTTTAATGAATTAGGTTTTAGTTTTAAACGCAAAAAGCTGTGTACCATTCGTTTGTCAAAAAAACTAATTCCTGGATTGTCATCCTATAGTTTGGGGAAGATGTGTGTTTCTCAGAATATTGTAATTAAAAACCGTCACCGTGCTAAGGGGGATGCCGAAGCWACTGTAATTCTCTTTGATAAATTACTGGCKTTGGACGAAGATAATACGGTGTTTGATTCGTTTTTAAAACCCAATTCTAGGCAAGGAACCTTACCTCCTTTAATGTCAAAAGAAACAGTGGATGCATTGCCAGAAACAGAAGGCGTCTATTATTTTAAAAATACCGAAGGGGTGATTATCTATGTTGGAAAAGCCAAWAATATTAAACAACGGGTACTGAGTCATTTTTATGATAAAAAAAACAAGGAAGTGGCCATGTGTACGCTTACTGCGGATGTAACTTACAAGTGTACGGGGAGTGAATTGTTGGCCTTATTGCTAGAATCAGCAGAGATTAAACATTATTTCCCTCAGTTTAATAGAGCGCAACGTCGTTTGAACGAAAGTTATGGCTTGTTTAGTTTTGAAGATAGAGATGGAATCATACATATTGGTTTTAATAAGCTAAAATCGATTYAAGACCCAATTGTCAAGTTTTATACCAGCACRGAAAGCCGACTGTTTTTAGAACAATTATGCGAAGAATTTGAGCTCTGTCCTAAATACTGTCATTTACAAAGYAATGTGAGTGCCTGTTTTCATTTTCAATTAAAAAAATGCAAGGGAGTSTGTCAAGATAAGGAATCAATTTCTTCTTATAATGCCCGTGTTAWAGAAGCCATCGARTTTGCAAGCATGGAAAACGAAACTTATACCATCTCCCAAAAAGGTAGRAGTGAAGAAGARAAAGGCTTTGTTTTGGTRGAAAAAGGAATTTATAAAGGCTATGGCTATGCCGATAAAAATACGGAATTTACAAGTTTGGAGGAATACAAAACGGTGTTAGTTGCTCAAAAAGACAACCRTGATATCCAGCGTATTTTAAAAAGCTGGAAGCGTAGTGAAGAGAAAAMACAGGAAGAAGAAGGCMGTAAGGAAAGTAATACSTTCCAAAAATGGTGGACAAATGAAGATTTAGAATCAGAAAAAAATAAAAARGAGGAGSTAAAAGAGAGCGTTAATCTTTCCAATGTTGGATTGTTTGGYTTGATGTARCCCCTTTTGGTTGATACCTGTTTTTTGGTATTAATGAAGCATCTTATCGCTGAAAGAATGCGTTTTTATTCGATAAAAAATGACACCCGTTTCAAATAGATTGAAATGGGTGTTTTGAGTTTTTCCTAGAAACTGAAATTATCCAAAAGATTTTTGATTCATGTGTTTTAACGCTATTAGCCATGTTTAGGACGGCTACTTTGTGAAAAAAACTACGAATTTGAGGAGGGTTGAGGYGTTGTATACTATTCCGTTACTACTCCATCACCTAAAATAAGTTTGTTTTTAACCCCAAAARTGAAAACAATTATTAAARTTGAATCTTCATCTTTATTCCATATTAGTATAAATTGTACCTTGCTCTTTTAACTTATTATTACAATGCAGGAACAACCTTTACTAGATTATATTGAACGCTATATTGATTTAACGGATAGTGAAAAAAAGATTTTACTGTCTAAAGTTAGCTCACGTAAATATTTAAAAGGACAGTATATTGTGCAGCAAGGGGATATTTGTAAACATAGTAGTTACTTGATTTCTGGATGTACTAAGACTTCCTATTTAGATAAGAAGGGGCAAGAACATATAATTATGTTTGCCATAGAAGATTGGTGGACTTCTGATATAGGAAGTTTTGTCACTCAAACACCAGCGGACTATAATATACAATGTATTGAAGATACTGAGGTGATTCAGTTTTTTTATGATAACCAAGAAGAATTACTACAAGACATCCCAAAACTAGAGCGTTTATTCCGGAAAATGTTGGAAAAAGCATTGGTAGCTTCTCAAAAACGTATTGTTAGAAATTTTAGTTTGACTGCAAAAGAACGCTACTTAAAATTCAGTGAATTATATCCAATAATGGAACAGCGTGTACCACAGTATATGATTGCCTCATACCTTGGAATTACTAAAGAATTTTTAAGTAGGATAAAACGTCAACTTGCCAATACTTAAAAAAAGTTAAACTAGTTTACTATAATTTTATAAACTAGGTCATTTTTCATTGTGAAATTGTTTCGGAAATTTGCATCAGATATATGAAACAATTAAAATTAGAAACAATGAAAAAWAATATTTTAAGTATTGCATTAGCAACAATGGTTGCATTTATTACCTTCTCTTTTACAACTGTAGAGAAAGAGAAAAAACAAATTAAGGCGGAAACCAGTAAAGTGATTTGGAAAGGGTATAAAGTAACGGGGTCACATCAAGGTACCATCGCTTTAAAAGCAGGTTCTTTAATTTTTGAAAAGGACAAATTGGTAGGTGGAGAATTCGAAATTGATATGACTAAAATTTCAACTTCGGATTTAGAAGGCGATTACAAAAATAAATTAGACGGTCATTTAAAATCGGACGATTTCTTTGGTGTTGCAACCTATCCTACAGCAAAACTGGTGATGACCACTATTGAGCCTACAGGAAAAAACTCCTACAGCGCCACAGGAGAGCTTACGATTAAAGGTATAACGAATACCATTACATTTACAGTTTCCGTTTATGGAAGTAAAGCAACTGTTGCTTTAAAGATAGATAGAAGTAAGTTTAATGTACGTTAYGGTTCGCCTAGCTTTTTTAACAACCTACAAGACAAAGCCATTTATGACGAATTTGACATTATAGCAGATTTGGATTTTTAATTAGAAGAATAGTATATAATACCAATTACAATCCAAAATAACCACGCTTAGGGCGTGGTTATTTTTGTTTTATAGCATTTAAGGAAACGGAATGTAGGTATCATCTCCGATAACTTTAGGGAACTTTTTTTCTTGCCAATCCTTCTTGGCTTGTGCTAATAACTCCTTGCTAGATGAAGCGAAATTCCATGATAAAAAGCGTTCTTCAGGAAAGGGTTCTCCTCCAAATATTAGCAGTCTAGTATTGGCCTTAAGTTCGATACAGCATTCCTCATTGGTTTTGCTAATAAGCATTTGCCCWGCATGYACCGTTTCACCATCATCCACAATACTACCGTGGGTAATTACAAAAGCAACCTCTCCTTTTAAATGATCTTTGAGTTCCAAATGTGCATCTTTTTCAGCAAAAATAGCTATCATAAATAAATGTGAAAATCCTAGTAGGGGTGATGTCTTTCCAAAAGCTTTACCTGCGACTAATGTAATGGATACATTCTTTTCCTTCCACTTAGGTAAGGTTTCAGCAGGATAATAATCGAATTTCGGTGGCATCTGTTCTTTATCTTTAGGCAATGCTACCCATATTTGATAGCCATGTAAAGTATACGTATTCCCGTCTCTTTGATGCGCTGGCGTTCTTTCAGTATGAGTTACACCTTTAACAGAGGTCATGAATCCTACAGCTCCTGGGCTAATTATTTGAGAAGCACCTGTGCTATCTCTATGTGCTATTTCGCCTTCTAACAAATAGGTGAGTGTTGATAAACCTATATGTGGATGTTGATCAACATCCAGATAACTATTCGGATTAATTTTTGCAGGTCCCATATGGTCGATAAAAACGAAAGGTCCAACACTTCGTTTTTTTCGAAAGGGCAGCAATCGGCCAACAATGAAACTACCTAAATCACGTTGACGCTCTTCAATTATCATTTTATTATTTGCCATACTATTGAATGTTTAATGATATAAAGATACAAAATATAAGATTGAGTTATTAGCAATTGGTTACGCTAAAAACTACAACTCACGAAAAATATTTTCAATAGTTTTTTTTAGAGCCGTTTGCCTTACAAATTATGTGCAAATACAAAAATCTATAAGAATCAGAAACACTCAAAAAAACATAAAAATATTACCAAATAGAACAATAAATACTTTTGCGCCTTTATTTATGTGTTTAAAACCGATCATCAGTTGTCTCCTTATGACATGAATTTTAAGTATAGAGAAAAGTTGTTTATTTTTAATAAAGAACTTTAAATTTGAGCCATGGTTTTGATTTTAGCTTTTGGATAAATTTCGTTCTGAGACATGACAACAG
>NVSD01000118.1 GCA_002401105.1 Flavobacteriaceae bacterium
AACAAATTCACCTTTTTTAACTTCAAATGATAGTTTATTTAGCGCAATCGTCTGAATTTCATCAGTACTGCAGTATTTATCTAAATCCTTAATTTTTATCATGACTTTATTTTTTATTTTAATATTAATTCTTGTTTGTCTCCATAGTTCTCATAGCCAGACGTGATTACTTTATCACCTGGTTTTAGGCCTTGTAAGACTTCATAATATTCGGTGTTTTGACTTCCGAGTTCAATTTCAACTTTATAGGCAAGTGTGCCATTATCATTTAATTTAAAGATCCAATGTCCACCTGTTTGCTGAAAGAAGCTACCTTTTGGTACTAACAAAGCCTCTTTTTCATCACTTAAAGCCAATCGAATTTGTAGTGATTGCCCACGTCGAATGCTTTCAGGTATTTTTTTATCGAAAATCATATCTACTTGAAAACGACCATTGCTTACTTGAGTATATACTTTTTTGATGCTTAGTTTATAATCATTTCCATTAAAAACAAAAGTTCCACTTTGCCCGGTGTAAATTCTTGAGATATARTGTTCGTCAATGCCTACTCKMACTTTAAAGCCRCTTAATACATCCAACTGYCCCAAGCGTTCTCCTTTYKTCTTTGACTGTCCCATCTCSGCATCTAAKGATGTTAATTGTCCATCTACAGGTGCCCTAACAACTAAATCCCCCACTTTTTTACGCATCAATTTTAAAGCACTTCGGGTACGGATATAAGAACTATTTGATTGTGCTAATTCTTGTTTAATGGAAAGAGAATCTTGTTGTAAGATTTCTACTGCCAATTCCATGCGCTGTTTTTGGTAGTTGTACTTGTTTTCCGATTTTTGAAATTCATGTTTACCTATGGCCTTTTGTGTGTATAATTTTTTATTGAGGGTATAGATACGGTCGGCTTCGATCAGTTCATTTTCAACATCCGTCATCCGATTCAATTTATTGATGGTATTCTGACGTGCGGCATTTTGAGAGATTTGCATCTGTGTTAATAAATTATACACAGCCGTTTCTTGGTTGATTAAACTCAATTCTAAATCGGTATTAGAAAGACGTAAAATGGGTTGGTTCTGTTTCATAATGTCACCATCTTCTACATAAATCTCTTCTACGCGTCCACCTTCAAGTGCATCTAAATAAATGGTTGTAATTGGTAGCACCATACCGTTTACGGGTATGTTCTCCTGAAAAACACCTGCAGTTATTGTACTTATACTGATGCGTTCTATATTGACATTTAACTTCGATTTCCCATTGGATGAAAGAAGAAGAAAACCACTAAAAAGCAAGAGTCCTAAGGCTCCTATTGTCATAGTAATTTTAGTTTTTGTAAACCTCTTTTTTTTAATTTGGATATCCATAAATTGTATATTTGTCTAACAGTATGTAACAACTGTGCCATAACATTATCCTACTTACAATCAATACATTAAGATATTTGTTTTTAATATAGGTGTACGGTTTTGATACACCTACTGTACGGAAATAATACACTTTTGATGACTTATAAAATTCATTTCAATTTATTTCTTATGCCCCTTATAATATTGTATTATTGTAATTATGTTATTAAAAAACACAAATATATTAGTTATAGACGATGATACTGACGTATTAACAGCGATGCGTATATTGCTGAAATCTCAGGTAAAAGAAGTCGTGGTTGAGAAAAACCCCAACAATCTTATCGCTTTAATCAAGCAGAAGAAATTTGATGTTGTCATTCTCGATATGAATTATGATAGTGTGGTGAATACCGGAAATGAAGGGCTTTTCTGGTTGAAAAAAATTAAGGAAGTAGAAAAGGAAATAGCGGTTATCGTAATAACGGCCTATGCAGATATGGATTTAGCGATTAAATCCCTCAAAGAAGGTGCTTCCGATTTTTTGGTGAAGCCTTGGGAAAACGAAAAGTTAATCCAAGCGATTACAGAAATTGTATCTCCAAAGAGATCGGTTCTTATAAAAAAATGGAATCCTGAAGTAAATGGGATTAAGCTACTGGGTGATAGTAGTGTTATGAAAGATGTTTTTGTCAAAATAAAAAAAATAGCCCCCACGGAAGCCAATATTTTAATCTTGGGAGAAAATGGAACGGGTAAAGATCTTATTGCAAAAGCAATACACGATAATTCATTGAGAAAGGACATGCCTTTTATAAAAGTAGATGTGGGAGCATTAACTTCCGGCCTTTTTGAAAGTGAATTGTTTGGACATAAAAAAGGTGCTTTTACTGATGCGAGAGAAGATAGGATAGGCCGATTTGAAGAGGCCCATGGCGGGACCTTATTTCTGGACGAAATTGGAAATATCAGTCTACAGCAACAAGCAAAATTACTAACCGTATTGCAAAATAGACAGGTAACACCTATTGGGACAAATACCGCCGTACAGATAGATATTAGATTGATCTGTGCCACAAATATCGAACTCGAAGCATTTGCAGACGAAGATAAATTTAGAAAGGATTTGATCTATAGAATCAATACCGTGGAGATGATCATTCCACCCCTAAGAGATAGAAATAAGGACATTCAATTATTGGCAAATTACTTCATAGATTTGTATGCGGAAAAATATATGAAACTCCAAATGACCGCGACTGCAAGTTTTTTGAATAAACTGAGTGCTTATAGTTTCCCTGGAAATGTGCGTGAACTTCAATATACCATAGAGCGCGCCGTTATTATGGCCGATACCGATGTGCTGACTGAAGAAAATTTGGTGTTTTCTCCGATCGAATTAAGTAAGAAAAATTCGGGTCCCGAAGATCTTAAATTAGATACGGTCGAAAAAAACACGATTTTAAAAGTGATAGAAAAAAACCAAGGGAATATCTCTAAATCAGCCAAAGAACTAGGAATCACACGTACAGCACTGTACAGAAGAATGAATAAATATGACTTATAGTAAGTATAAATTAGCGATATTATTTCGAATTGCCATGCTGTTTTTTGCACTGGTTGTACTTGTATTTTCCTTGAACAACGTAGATTTCAAAGCAAATTTATCATTGGCAATAATTACTGTGCTTCCAACGGTGGTCCTCCTCATAATTTTGCTACACAATCTGTACAAATTTATGATTCGAAGATTTATAGAAATGGATGATTTTTTTGATGCTGTGAAATACAGAGATTTTTCGAGATGGTTTTCTGAAAAATCAGGTTCTGAAGATATTAGGAGACTTCACCGCGGATTTAATGAAGTAAACAGCACTATAAAAAATATAAATACAGAAAAAGAAGCACAGCATTTATACCTTCAAAAAATACTCGAATTGGTGGATACTGGGATTGTTGCTTACAACATAGAAACAGGGGTGATTTTATGGATCAATGATGCTTTTAAAGATGTCTTAGACATTCCTTCCTTAAAAAACATAGCCTTTATCGAGAAAAGAAAGCCTCAATTATATACCTCAATATTTACGACAAATTATGCAAGTGAACATACCATTAGCATTGATGTTGCCAGTAATAAAACGAAAATATTAATCTCTAATTCCAATTTTAAAATAAATGATGATGCCTTCAAACTCATTGTTTTAAAAAATATTGAYRATACYTTRGATCAAACAGAGTCRGAAGCCTGGAAAAAATTATTGAGTGTKATGACSCATGAAATCATGAATTCTATTGCTCCTATTTCCTCGCTRGCAGAAACSYTACARYYTAAAGTACAACTSTCTATARRAGATCCGSARMAGCACSCKATTGATGTGAATGATCTAGAGGCAGGGATTGGAAGTATTAAAAAGAGAAGTGAGGGTTTGTTAAAATTCGCAAAGACCTATAGAAATCTGAATAAGATTACTAAACTAAATTTGGGTGTTATTTTAGTAAGTGATTTATTTGATACGATTGAAGTATTGATGCGCCCATCCTTAGAAAGCAAGCATATAGCACTCGATTTTGAGATAGAAAACCCTGGATTAAAAATTGAAATTGACACCTATTTAATAGAACAGGTGTTAATCAATCTCATTTTAAATGCGGTTGACGGCTGCAAAGATTGTGAAAATCCGAGCATTACGATCAGCGCTCAAAAAGATATTGACGGGCATTCCATTATTAGAATAAAAGACACTGGAAAGGGAATCCCCGATGAAATTATTGACGACGTTTTTATTCTTTTTTTCAGTACAAAAAAGTATGGAAGTGGTACCGGTTTAATCCGCTGTCAGCAAATTATGTTTCTTCATAAAGGTAAAATTCTAATTGTCTCCATTAAAAACAGTGGAACCGGTATTCGATTGGTGCTTTAAGATGTTTTGGATTAGTAGAGATAGGTAATTTTTATAAATGATCCATTGCATAGTAATTGCCCTTTGCTCCTATCACTGTTCCACAAATCTACCTGCTTGTACATAAAATCAACTGTTGCGTATAATATTGTTTTAGATTTTCATAAAAACATTTGACTAAGTGGATTTTCCAAGCCCCGATTTCAAACATCCACTATCACCATTTCTACTATCCCTACAATATCAAACTAGCACTAATAAAACCCCACAATAAATAAAAATTCCCCATCAATTAAATTGTATCTTTGCCGAAATATTAGAATTAGCATTAAACCGTCATATCAAAAATTCCTATGCCTTTTAAAAAATTAGATTCCAAGATAAAAGAGATGCTAGAGTATCTAGACATTACCACTCCTACTCCTTTTCAAAAAAAGTGTATTCCTATCATAAAAAGTGGYGCCAATWTMTTTTGYACWGCACCRRRARATAGTGGAAAAACKACCACSYTASTAYTKACTACYTTRCAWAAAYTAAAATTTGARGMAGTTGGAASTRYTCCWASAGCYRTRGTWCTWGTRGARAATAAAGAAMRWGSAKMWGAAWTRTATGMKGCCTTTTTTRMMTATACSMGMTATARWKMSRTMCGTRTTTATTTRGCAGAWGAWAARSTGCAYATGGACMTGYWWAAATCAGAAATATTTGAAGGAGTGGATGTTATAATCTCGACGCCTAAGAACTTTAATAGAATTCTGTTAGCTGCTGGTGTTAATACGAATCAGATCAAACTATTTAGTATAGACGATTCGGAGTTTTTATTAAATAAATCAGCAAGTAATGATATACTAGCCATTACAGAAAGTGTTAATAAATGTCAGTTTGTATTTTATTCTGATAAAATGTATCCACATTTAAAACGTTTTCAGGAATATTTTATGCATCATTCTAGAATTGTTAAACTTTAAGAAACGATTRTTTTCTTTACCCKTATCAACTAATATTCAAACAAATACCAATACCTGATGATTCCTAAACTACATTATATATCGCAAGGAAACTCTCCAAAAGAACATGTCGATAATATCCAAAAAGCGTGTTCGTCTGGTGCGGAGTTGGTGTTATTGAACTTAAAAGGGATTTCTGAGAAAAAACACTTGAAACTGGCTACTTCTGCTAGAGAAATTACAGGTTATTTTCAAACGAGGTTAATGATAAACGAAGATGTTAGTATTGCTAAAAAGGTAAAGGCAGATGGTGTATACCTTGGAGGAACAGGGACCTGCCCTACGGAGGCTAGAAAAGACTTATTATCTTGGCAAATTATAGGTGCTACTGCCAATACTTTAAAAGACTGCCAAGTACTACTTAAGAAGGAAGTGGATTATATCAGTTTAGGTCCATTTAGACGCACAGAAAATGATGATAAAGAAAGTCCTGTTTTAGGACTAGATGGTTTTACCGTTATTTCAGAAGGATTAGACACCGAAACTCCAATTATTGGATTTGGAGCTATTACTACGGGAGATGTCAAAGATATATTAGCCACAGGTATTGTTGGAATTGCGGTTGCTGATGCCATCACTAAAGATTTTGATACTATATCGAAATTTAACCTATTGTTAGACGCCTCTTCTACAGCGGAACAAAAGTATACGATTAAATAAAAAGGTGCAAAAAGCCAATTCGGTAAATAACACTAGGATTATACTAAGAATAACTACAAAGAGCAATGTGCTAAACATGGCTCTTTTTTTTGTTACAAATTGTTAGAAAGGAAACTCCTGATGCATCTAAATAAAGACGCATGTAACCCAAGGGATTTAGGATGGTTTTACAAGTTATGCATCGATTAATTGACTAACAACAGTTCCGACCAAAGCATTCTTATTACTAGGGTGCTATTCGTCCATAACCTGCATATCCATAAGATATACTACTCAAACGCATCATTAAAGGCTTCCTTGATGGAGGATCTTAAAAAGTTGTCGACTCCCGTTTTATAATTCACCCCACGTGTATTTACCATCACCGCAATTTCCACACCTTCGCTCGGGAACATCTGTATTTGGGTAACCACACCTTGGGCAATACTGGCATTGTTATTATTACTGATGCTTCCATTTTTTCCATAGTACTTTCCATGTTCTTCTCTAAAATCACCATTAAAATACGAGTCCAAGCCTAAATAATTATCTTTTATGATGTTTCTGGCTGCATCCGATACAATGGCGTTAGAATGTTCAAAAAAAGCATTCACCGCGGCCATTTCAATCACAGTCATAAAGTAACCACCACCCCCCGATTTATTATCCCAATCGCCGTATAAAATCCCCGAGGTTCCATTGGCAATATCATTGATGTGGTAATAACGTGTTGGATTTGTGTTTTCTTCTGTAAAATCTATATTTGGCATTCCTACTTTATCAAATAGTGCTTTTTGCATATAGCTTTTGTAGACCGCTCTCGTAGTCATATCACTATCTAAATTGGCAAGCGGTGCATTGGGTAGATGGTTTTGCAAGGATGGAATTAAAATTCTAAAAATGGCGAAATTGATATTGTCATAATCGGCTTGGTCTGGCGGTGGCACACCTACGCCATCTTTAACCGCTTGTTTGATTCCTGCATAAGATAAGGTGTTGTCAAAATCGGTATTTCCTGTATCGAGCCCTGATTCGTGTCGCATWAAATGCGCAAATGTCATGCTGTCCATATTGGGGCCAATTTCCCAGGAGTCCGGATAATAAGGTGCGACTTGAGAATGAATTGNTAGGTTCAGTTCTTCCAATAGTTGCATCACAACAATGGCGGTATAAAACTTGGTGACACTTGCCACATTAATTTCTTTGTCTGACGTCATAGCAGCCGTAGTCCCATCTGGTTCTTGCACCGCATTTCCAAAACCGTCCGACCTAACCAGCAGACCGTTTTGTGTGATGGCATAGGCCCAACCTATAGGCGCATTTCCACCCCAATTGACATAATCTATCAGGTTTTGTTCAAAGAGGTCTAGTTGGAACGTTTCCGTAGGAGACTCTATGTTTATGTTGTCTGATTTCCCGCAGGTTATCATTAAAACAAAAGACGTAATAATAAAACAACGAATGACACACTTTTTGAATGTATGAGATGTAAGTAGCAGCATAATAGATCAATTTAAGGATGTCATATAAGATAGTTAAAATTATGTTACTGAGAAGAGTAGCCTATTCCATGTTGATTCTCATGTTGAATACCTATCAATAGAAGCAGTTAGTTAACACGTTTTATAGCGGCTTACAAGCAACAGATGCCTCTTTTAAAATGACACAAAAAAAAGGGCAAAACGATTGACGTTTGCCCTTTTCTAAATACTATAAAGTTTGATTGCACTTATGCTCCAAACAATGCTTCTTCTAATTTATTTACCTTAATGGTATTAAAAATTTGAATATTTCCTTCTGTATCTAATACTAAATATCTTGGGATCCAACTCAATTCAGCAGAAAGTCCAATGGCAGATTTAAAACCACCTGGCACAAAATAATGTTCGTTTCCTGGAATTTGTAATTTATCAATGGCTTTTACCCAAGCTTCTTGTTTTCTATCCATAGAAAGTGTTACAAAAACAATTTCATTGTGATGTCTCTTTTCGAATTCTTTTACTGCAGGCAATGCCTTGATACAATCACTACACCAGCTCGCCCAAAAATCAAGTACAATAGTTTTTCCATTATGTTTGGCAATTACATCTTTAAAAGCAATAGAACTACCGTCCACCGCAGTTATTTGTTGATTTAAAGCCTCTTTAGAAAAACTAGTTTTATCCACCGATTTTCCGTTGATAAAAAGTAGCATAATAGCCGCGTAAAATATTGATTTCATAAATTATTAATTAATTCGTGGGCAATATAGTCTTTTTTAATAGGAGTATCACCCAATGTGAAAAGCGATTTTATTTGCATGATTTCCCCTTCGCTCTTTTCAGAATTACTGTAAACAATTTAGTTTTTATAATTTTTCTACTAATTTATAATGATGCCTTCAACRCCCCATATAACTAGTGTCATCTCATAAAATTGTTCCATAAAAGCAAGTAAACAACCATAATTAACTAAGTACTAAGACCCTAAGAATATTTCGAAAAATTTTATGTAAATTTGTTAAGTACGATTCTAAATTGATAAGATATGGAAAACCAAAAGAATAAAATTGAGGATGAAACAAGTAAATGCCCTTTTTTGGGTGGTATGTCAAAAGAAAGTGCTGGAGGTGGGACATCGGATAGAGATTGGTGGCCCAATCAATTAAAATTAAATATCCTACGGCAAAATGCTACAAAATCCAATCCCATGGGAGCTGATTTTGATTATGCCAAGGCTTTTCTATCACTCGATTTAAAAGCCCTTAAAGACGATATTTATGACTTGATGGGCAATTCTCAAGACTGGTGGCCAGCAGATTTTGGACATTACGGCCCGTTCTTTATTCGAATGGCATGGCACAGTGCAGGTACCTATCGTATTTCTGATGGACGTGGTGGTGGCGGATCCGGTACCCAGCGTTTTTCTCCGCTAAACAGTTGGCCTGACAATGTAAATTTAGACAAGGCGCGTTTACTCTTATGGCCTATCAAAAAAAAATACGGAAAGAAAATATCATGGGCAGATTTGATGATACTC
>NVSD01000119.1 GCA_002401105.1 Flavobacteriaceae bacterium
TTAAAAACTCAGAAACTTCAGCTGTATTAATAGTTGAACCTACTGCTTCATCGTTAGCTAGTACAGTAAGTAATGTTGGAGATGTCGACATTAATGTTGCTAGTGGAGCTGATAGCAATTATGCTTTCTCCTTTGTAAAAGGAACTTTGTCTATCGGAAAAGCAACGCTAACCGTTACCGCAGATGATCAAACAAAAGAGTATGGTGATGCAAATCCTGCATTTACCATTTCGTATTCTGGTTTTMAAAACTCWGAAACYTCSGCAGYWTTAACMRYWGAACCTWCKGCYTCTTCGATTGCAASCACAACYACCAATGNTGGGANATGTAGAYATTGATGTYGCTAGTGGMWCKGATGATAATTATGMTTTYTCSTATGTAAAAGGAACGTTGTCTATCGAAAAAGCAACATTGACTGCTACGGCTGATGACAAATCTAGAAATTATGGAGATGTGAATCCTACGTTTACTATTTCATTTTTCGGATTTATAGGTTCTGATGATGCTAGCGATTTAATGACAACTCCTACAGCTTCCTCTACGGCCACTACAAGTACAAGTTCGGGTGCTGAATTAATTAATTTAACAGGAGGTAATGATACTAACTATAGTATCACACTAATCGATGGGATATTGACCATTATTGAATTAGTACCTTCAATTGAAACAGTAAATGCCTCGAGTATAACAGGTGTTACTGCAGTTTTGGGAGGTGAAATCACTTCGACAGGAGGTGGAGATATTTTGGAAAGAGGTATTGTATACTCTTCTATAAATTCTACTCCAACGACCGCCGACATGAAAGTTGAAATTGGAAACGGATTTGGAATTTTTTCAGATCAAGTTTCAGGATTAAATAGTGAAAAAACATATTACTACCAGGCATTTGTAACAAATGCAACAGGAACCTCCTACGGAGGAGTAATGACATTTACTACCTTAGATATTACAGCTCCAAATGCTCCTGTAATCGTTATGATTTCTGAGTATACTTGTTCACAAACAGAAGACGTCACAGCAGATAATACTTTAATCATACAAGGAACTGCTGAAATTAATGCTTTATTGGAAATTTTCATAAACGAAAGCAGTATAGGAACTATTCTAGCGGATCCGAATGGAGATTGGACTTTTGACTATTCAGGAACAACGTTGCCAGATGGCTATTATGAACTAACCGCCACAGCAACAGATACATCATCTAATACCAGCGATATCTCTGATGAATTTGATATTGAAATTAGTACAACTGATACAGACAATGATGGAGAACATGATTTTTGTGATCAAGATGACGATAATGACGGTATTGATGACGATGAAGATAACAGTCCATTGATTCCAAATGCAGATCAGGCAGATATTGATAATGACGGAACTCCTGATGTGGAAGAAGATTGTGATGGTGATGGAATTCTAAATTACTTCGACACTGATAATTCTGAATGTCAAGRRRCTATTARCCAAAAGAAAAAGTACGGYTTCTCACCAAACGGTGATGGGATCAACGACTCATGGTTTATAGACGGAATAGAGCTTTACCCAAATAATGTAGTTAAGGTGTTTAATAGATCCGGAAAATTAGTATTTGAAAAACATAGCTACAAAAACACTTGGAATGGAGATTCTAACAAGGTAAGTGGTAGTGTCAAACTACCTGTTGGAGCCTATCTCTTTATTATTAACCTTGATAACCAAGTAAAACATCCCGTAAGAGGTTGGTTATACATTAATTATTAAGACTAAAACAGCTATTCACATTTCAAAAAAACATAAATAATCAATATGAAATATTTTAAAACACTTAGTATAATATGTGTCTTTTTATCGGCTAATGTTATGCTCGCTCAACAAGATCCAAATTTCACCTTATATAATTTCAATATGAACATTATTAATCCAGCTTATGCTGGTAGTAATGAGTTTACTGAAATAAACGTCGCATATAGAAGTCAATGGATAGGTATTGATGATGCACCACGTACTGCAACTATCACATATAATACTCCCCTTAAAAATAACTTAGGTATTGCTTTTTCCATAGTAGATGACGGTGTTTATGTACTAAAAGAAACCGATGTTGCTGTGGACGTTTCTTATAAACTTCAATTGTCCGAAAAACACTTATTATATTTTGGTATAAAAGCGGGYGGATCTTTTGTCAATATCGATTTAAATAAATCTGGCGCACCAGAAAATGATCCTTTGTTTACAAAGAATCAAAGTTTTTTTAATCCAAATATTGGAGCAGGAATTTATTTAAAGCATAACAAGTTCTATGTTTCACTATCTACTCCAAATTTCTTAAATGGGACTCGTTATGAAAAAGAGGGCAATACTCCAACCGCTGCAATTAATAATTTACATATGTATTTAGGAGGTGGATATACATTCAATCTTTCCGATAATTTTGATATTACACCCGCAATTATGCTTAGACATGTAAAAGGAGCTCCTAGATCTTATGATCTATCAACTACTTTAGCTATGTATCAAAAATTGAAAGCTGGACTAAATTATCGAATAGATGAGTCAATTTCGATATTTACTGCATTTAATGTAGTGAATAACTTAGATTTAGGTCTTTCCTTTGAATTTACAACGTCAAAAGTGAACCAAATTAATGATAGCAATTCAATTGAATTTATGTTACGTTATCGATTAAAGTAATATATTTTTAATTTTCAAATTAGAMGTTAAGTTATAAATGGGGGCGAATAGCAATTCGCCCCACACACCTACTCTCATACAATAACTTTATAAGAAGGGATTGTCTAATGATGGGTGATGTGTTTTTTGAGTCCTTAAAAACAGATGGAATAGATACAAAAATCAGCCAACTTTACGAAGACCAATGCTAACTACTTTTAATAATTGACCAGACTTCAAATAATGGCTGAATAWGCAGTAATTCCACTTCRATAATGGATTTATTTTGCCCTATAAATTCAACATTTTCACTATCTTTGTAACTATCACTAAACCCCCTTAAATCAATGTCAGTACTATTAGAATTCGCCATGTTCCCAGTAGATAAAGGAGAGAGCGTAAGTCCTTACGTGAGTAAGATAATAAAAATGATACGCGAAAGCGGTGTCACATATCAACTAACCCCAATGGGTACCATCATAGAGACCAAAACCATGTCTGAAGCATTGGCTATTGTCCAACAATCTTATGATGTCCTGGAACCCGACTGTGATCGCGTGTATTCAACGCTAACCATTGATATCCGCAAGGGAAAAAGTCAATGCTTGACGGAAANGGTAAAATCGGTAGAAAACATCATTGGAAAGGTAAATAAATAGATACATTTACTAAGGCCAATACCCACTATTTTTAACTGTTGACACGTCTAAAAATGATGTACCAGAATCTCTACTAATTCCATCTTGATTCTTTTAACTTTATAACACAAAAAGACAGCATATCGCGATGCTGTCTTTAGCGTATTATCTTTTCTAATAGTAAGTTCTAATAACTTACTATAAACCCGTTAAAATGGATAAAAACATCTAGGATTGAACGGACTTTTGTTCTAGCTATAGTAACTGAATTCCTGCTTAGTGCTTCCCTCCTCATGAATGCCTGTTGTTACAAGCAGTATTATTCTTCTTTTAGACCTAAATCCACTGCCTTCTTTTCATCTTTTGTCATTCTMCTTTTATAGATACTTTCCCAAAGCTTAATAATTTCACTTTTCTTTTTAATTCCTAAGTCTTTCACAGCATAGGTCCAAGTAGCAATTGAATAAAGATAGACTTTGTWTTTAGCATTTTCTTCCCCATAACCAATAAACAATTTACTAAAATCTAGTTTCCCTCCAATTGTTTCTTTCTTAATATATTCCCTTGGATTTTCGATTTTCTCTTTTGCTTCAAGTTTGGAATTTGATAGTGTGTCATTATTGATTTCAGATTGACCAAAGCTCTGATTCACAATTAAAAATGAAATAATAAACAATAAAATCTTGATTTTCAGTTGCATATTTTTATTGGTGTTATGGTTGATTAAACGTCCGTTTGGTATTTGTTTTTTGTTAGCAATAGTTTATTTTATCCGTGATACCTTGTTCAACCTACACAGTAAGTCGCTTTTCGTAGGGGACTTTTTCTCCGAATTCTAAAAATCGCTTTAGCACGCGTAAATACATTGCCCAACAATAGCAGGAGATTTTATAATGTTCATTTTTCTGTGGCCAGCCTTTGTGATAAAATTCCACTTCGGTTTGGTCATTTTTATAATTCAAGGAAAATCCAACGCTGGTATTTACCCAGTCATTGTTAGCAKTGGTTATTGTTAATTCGAACTCTTTGTTCGGAACGTATTTTGTAACTACTGCATTCCATTGGWATTCCGGTCCAAAATGGAGTTCATAAAGCGCGCCTAGTCCTGGATTTCCTATAGCATTTTTAGTCCACCATCGATTGAGCTCTTTTGGTTTAGAAACACCATCAAACACGTTCTCTATCGAAGTATTTATAGTGAAATGATGAAAAATATCTGCCATGCTTATATCATTTTATAGGTTCTTTTACTTTAAAATCACCTGTTTAATTACTCGTAATATTCACTACCAACGTAAAAGTCAACTTTAACTCTATTACACAGCAGTACCTGTGATTACTTAATCTTCTTTTATTAGAAAATTTTCAAAAAACACCGTGCTCCCTCCCAAAATAATTCCAACACATAAAATTATCTCACTATGGTTCCAATGCTGTATATAAAATGCTGTACCAATCATAAGTACCCCAGCAGCAATACTTTGATTATTCGTTTCGTTTGTTTATTCGTCATAATTATTTATTCGTCAATTCGATACATACATTTTCTATAGCATTACATACTAACCCACATATCCAACGTAACAACATAAAATTTGATGTAACTATTATACCATCAATCCAGCATGTGTTTTGTAAATTAATTTTCTAATCACAAATAATTACATGGTTGCTCATCAAATATATAAAAGCCAAGTAGATATGCCTAGCTAGTATTAAATGATTTTTACACCTTCACACCTACGCCAGTGAATACCTTACTAAGAACGGTATACCTTATTATACACCATGTGTTATTATTAATATATCGTTAGACTCCCCTCCTCTTGATTGTCCTATTTTTTTGTTCTAAGTCGATGTCGCATCCAACGAATACATACAGCTAGTACCGACGGAAACTTCAAATAAGTAATGCAAACATATTTTTTATATTTACAAGGACCCGGATATTTAGCCCATAAAGCACTGACTGACATCTAGTTGCTTTTATTTCAACCTATTGTAAAAACGTTAAATATTTCACAATATAGTACTTTGTTTTGCATAGTACTATAATCTTATGTATCTTTGTACCATCATTAACTAACAACACAACATATTATGGAAGCATTTGACAACATCATCGACATTTTTACAACTCAAGAATCTGATTTTTCAGAAAACACAGGAAGATTTATTGATCTTCATAACACCAAAAGAACAACATGGAATAACAGAAGACATTATGGATTGTAATCTTTGTATTTCTTAACCTCACTTCCGATAACAACAAAGGTTTTGTATTAAAAACTAAGCGCCTCAATTAAAAACAATACAAGACCTTTTCTTTTCTTCTTTATACAACTTCACCAGCAGTATTTATTTTCACCAGCAACGCAATAACAAATGCACTCTTTGGAGCTTTTGTTGTAAAGTACCCAATCACTTCAAATTGACATACGTAGTAAAACACAWATATTGAGAAAAAATATCCCWTAAATTATCAGCTAAAAATAGCATCAGTAATTCTATCAAGTATCTTTTCTAACTTTTAGCANTTTTTTTATTTTCTCTTGATATTCATCTATTTATATGATTTTATCTAAAAAACGATCTGCTTCTACCGGCATGGTACCTTTTTTGAAAATTCGATTTTAAACTTATCGCTACTTTTACCTTGTTTTTATCAACTTTTATTGCTCGTCCAAAATTCATCTTCCCATTCTTCAATACTGTATTTCGAATGCTCTTTTTCTATGGCTTCAAGTTGATCTTCGGAAGCAATACTTTCAATTTCTTTAAATAATATTTTCTCTTCAAATCGTATATGTGAAACAAGTGCTACTTCTATTTCAGCTATATTTTTTTTAAGAGCATCTGTATCAGTGAATAGTTGTTTTAGCCGATCATGTTCTTCTAAGGCCTTAATTATTAGCTCGTTTTCTTGACCCAAAATAGGAAAAACATAATTTTCTTCAAATTCAAAATGCGCTTGTAAATGATGTTTCCAAAACCAATCCGTATATTTTTTAATTCTCTCTATCTCTATATTTTTTTTAAAGCCTTCCCTTATTTTCCATGACAATAATAAGCCATGATGATGTTCTCGACTTAAGGGCTTTAGAGCAGCTGATCGTTTTATTGGTTTAGACATAAAGTAGTTTTATAAAAAATTAATATTCTTTTTTACTGTATTAAACCTATACTTACATTAAGTACACATTCAAGTATGATCGTATTTTGACGGAGTTGCTTTCGTTCATTTATGAAATAATCATGAATCGAGCATGGACATCATCGTTACATTCTGCCAACCAAAAACCATCGTACATCAATGATTATAGAACATCTAAGTTAGTGAAAAACGATAGACCTCTCTTTATTAAAAAAAACACCTACACTACTTCTCTACCTTTGTTACTGGAGTAATCATAATATGCGCTTTATGCGTTCCCGGGTTCATTATCCAAGGATGATTTGCAGCCAAGGGTACCTCAGGAAGGCCAGTAGATTCCGAAGTGGCCCATGGCATATATACGACATAACGGTATTTAGCACCAATAACAATAGATGTTTCAGGGTCGTATAATGTTTCAGGTCCATAGTAAATGTGTAAGGTAGAACCAGACTTTCCCATTACAAGTTTACCTGATTTCACTTCTTCCTCCCGAATATCAAATATTTCTTTTGATGTCTTCCCTTCAGTTTTTAATGCTCTTCCTCTTGCCATAAATGGCTCCAAATCTTTGTGGTAACATGCAGCACTAAACCCATTTTTTGTAGGATTATCTGCCAGACAGATAAACTCATTCTCTCCTTCTTTCAAGGTGACAAATTCACCTTTTGTATTGTATCCAATAACTTTACATCCATTTCGGCTTTCACTTGGAGCAGCCATTAATGCAGTGGCAATTAAAGCTTCGTCTGAATCAATGGCCTTTAATCGTTCTTTTATTTCTTTAGAAATACTGTCTACTAATTCTACCTCACTTTCAGCTGATTCTAGCATCTTGTTTTTGGTACTATCCGCTGAATTACAAGTCACCAAAATTGCTGTAAAAACAAAAATTACAATTATTTTTTTCATATCGATTGGTTTTTAATGAATTACAAAGATATGTATAAAAAGGAGCCTGCAAAAAGACGGTGATTTTCTGATGAACACTACCTCCAAAATTTATATCCTATTTTAACGTATCAATATTAAAAACCAACTTTCAAATCACTATTCCCATCTATTAAAATGATATGGTAAGTGCGTAAATTTAAAAATCAGGAAATCTTTTAAAATAAACACAAAGCACACAGGAAATCTTTAGAAGTACTATTTTACACACGGTGTTATGCGTTTTTTTTATTTTTAATTATTTTTACAATACGACTGTATACGATTTCCGATGTATTCCAGTGGTATCCACCAGTTGTATTCATAAATTGAATGACAACGGTATCAATATCTTTGTGGTATTTTGCAATACTTTGATAGCCAGGAACCCAACCTGTATGCTCATAAACATAGATTGAAGAATAGATTTCCTGTTCCCCTTCCTCAAACACTGACCCATCATTTAATGCCCGCAAAAATATACCGACATCCTCTGCTGTAGCCAACATTCCATGCTCATCCATCTTTAAATCGGCTTCGTAGCCGACATAATAGCCACTCATTACTTCGTCTATATTCACCTCACTAAGCGAAGCAAAAGTGTTTTTTAACCCCAATGGCATCAAAATTTCTTCCTTATAATATTGAAAATTACTGTAACCCAATTCCTTTTTAATGATTTCAGAAATCAATAAATAGTTGGTATTTGAATATTCATAGTCTTCATCTGGTTCAAAGCTAGCCGGAGTATCAAGTACCAATGCAAGGGCTACTTCACTGTTTTTCGGTGGTGGATTTGACCAAAAGTTTGGAGTGTCCGTTAAATTGGGAATACCACTTCGATGCTGCACCATCATTTTTAGGGTTATTTTTTCTGCATTTTCAATTCTTCCCACTAGTTCTGGAAAGTATTCAGCGAGCGTTTTATCCAAAGACAAGCGTTTATCATGTACCAATTTGGTGATTGCAACAGCATCGTATAACTTACTGATACTGGCAATTTTGAATAAGGCTTTCGAGTCGGCTGGTATTTTATTTTTTCTATCATGCCAGCCATCTGAATAAGATACTGGCGGTTTACCTGCTTCGTCCACATACACAATAACCCCATCAATTCCATGACCAACTGCCTCATTTACTTGTTCTTGAACGGTATTTGGCAGTGGTAGTATCCAAGCCCAAATTAAAATCCACGGTACATAAAACATTGAAATAGCCGTAGATGTAAGTAATATTATTTTGAATATTTGTTTTTTTTGTTTTTTCTTCACAATGTCATACTATTTTAAGGACGGTGCCTATTTATTAAATTACTTATAAAGTTATGGTTAAGATTGCTTAGTGAAATGACAGTTATATTTGACTACCACTCTGAGTGGACCTAATTAGGACTGGAAAGATACGGTAGCACTTTTTTACCTCATAAAACTACAACAACCGATTTTCATAACATATTATAAGGTTTAAAAATAGTTCTTATTTTTTTATTTTCA
>NVSD01000120.1 GCA_002401105.1 Flavobacteriaceae bacterium
AGCATTTGAGAATCACCTTATATGAATACAGAAACATAAGAATGATGTCAGCGGCTATAATTAATTAAAAATCAACTAAATTATTATTGCTATGAATGAGATTTTAGAATCTTCGAAAGAATTGGGTACACAACTATGGAATAGTTTTGGACATTTTATCACTGAAATTGTTGGGTTTATTCCTAAGATATTACTTGCCTTAGCTGTTTGGTTTATCGGAAAATGGATAGCCAAATTATTGAGGAAATTTATAGAAAATGGATTGAAACTTATCAAAATCGATGTAATTGCAGACAAAATTGAACTAGATCAAATGTTAGCGCAAGTGGGAGTAAAGCTAAAATTATCCCAAATAGTTGCAAACCTGGTTTATTATGTACTTCTTTTAGTGGTACTTTTATCTGTATTTGATGCTGTAGGTCTAGGAATTGCAAAACAATTATTTGATAAAGTAATCCTATTTATTCCTAATTTAATCATCGCCATTGTATTGTTGGTGTTTGGTTTATTCTTAGCCAATTTTGTGAGTAAATTTATATCGGATAGATTGCGAAACATGGACATTGAATACGCAGATGCCATTGGTAAGATTTCTAAATTTGCCATTATGTTAATTGCTGTTTCTATGGTGTTTTCTCAATTAAATATTGGGAATGGTTTGATAGCGCAATTGACTCAATATTTGTTTATGGCAGTGTTTTTTGCATTGGCCATTGCCCTTGGTTTAGGAGGGAAAAACCATGCAGAAAAACTATTGAATACGTTTCTTGATGCTAAAAAATAAATATACATCCTGTTAATAATAGAAAAGACCGAACTAATGTTCGGTCTTTTTTGTAGGTATTATAAGTCTCGAATGTTTTTTCGTTCCTCAATRTTTTTTGGAGGGTATTTATGTTTTACAGGTTTGTTTTGTAGTAATTGTTTGTGAATGTGATAGTTTACATCCATCCAAGCCTTGCTTTCTTTCCATAAAGGAGTAGTCATTTTTGTTTCCCATAGCTCAAGCGCCTTATTTATTTTGTTGAAATTTATACTGTCGGAAACTGAGATGTCATTAATTTCTCCCAAATCATTTTTTAAATTATACATACGGCTTCCAAAATCCTTTATTCGGATTATTTTATTGTCCCCAATACGCGCTGCCGCTTTGTCTAATTTTCGCCAGAATAAGGTGTCATGTGGTTGGCCTAGTTGTTCGTTTTTTAGAAACGGAAGTAAGTTTACGCCGTCTAAGATTTGTGACTTCTTTTTACTAATGTTGGCTGCATGTATAGAGGTAGTATAAATATCTAACGAGGACGTTAGACCATTGTAGCGTTTGTTTCCGGAAATTTTATTTGGCCAACTTATCACAAAAGGAACTCTATGTCCACCTTCAAATTTATTTCCTTTMMAWCCYTTTAAWGGCCCCATGTCAGATGTGTTTACAAATGAACCTCCGTTATCACTTAAAAAGTAAATAAGTGTATTGTCAAGGATGTTTAATTCTTTAAGTTTATTCCTTAACTTTCCTATGTTTTCATCCAAAGACCATGTCATGGCGGCTAATTCTTTCCTAGGGTGATTTTTATATTTTTCTAAATGCTCTTTTTTTGCATGCATTGGAGCATGAACAGCGTTATACGCTAGATACATAAAGAAAGGATTGTTTTTGTGTTCTTCTATATATTGAACAGAGTACTCGCCTAGAACATCTGTTAAGTAGCCCACAAATTTTATACGTTTCCCATTGTGTTGGAGCATCGTATTTTTAGAAGGGTTGTTAATAGGGAAGTAGGAGCGACTTCCTCCCAAGAATCCATAAAAATCATCGAAGCCTCTGTTGTTTGGTATGTCACTTTCGGTACTTCCCAAATGCCATTTTCCTAAGGCTACCGTACTGTATCCGTCTTCTTTTAATTCCTCTGCCAAGGTGCTAACATTATCACTCAGACCAATATCTCCTGGACCGGTGCCATTAGCTTCAAATCCAAATCGTTGCTGGTATTTTCCAGTGAGAAGTCCCGCTCTGGAAGGTGCACATACGGTTGCGCTTACATGAGCGTCTGTAAAAACAACACCGCTTTTTGCTAATTTGTCTATTTCTGGCGTGTCTAAATCTTCACTGCCCATAAAACCAAAATCTATATATCCGGCATCATCAATAAGAATGATAATAATATTCGGTTTTTSCRGTKGGTKTATTKCTGATGAAGTACAGSTACTAAATARTGCTAAAATGASGRCWAATAAWAAGTTACGAATGTGCATGAAAATCAGTGTTTTATGTAAAGGTACTTAAATAAASGTGTTTAGTACRTTTATAAACATAAGATTTTGAATTATCAAAAGMATCTTAGAAAAAAAAGGARTGTTTTTTTGTGGGTGATATAGGTTGARTACAGCTATTGATTGTGCGTTGAGCTGTTGTTRATTCGYGTATTCAACGCGTGRTNTTTTTTAGRGRGTCTGTGACTTTTCGAGAATTAACGTGTCCTAAGAGTGTAAAACACTTATGATTACAAGTTGGTTGATACAATTAATCATGTTGTTTTGGTAATTTAAGTTAATGTCAATCAACTTGTTTTTTTACCCATAGTCGTTCCCAAATAAATTTTCGACCTATATTTCTTTATAAWNAMWAAAAGGACTGCATTTGCAGTCCTTTTTGTAATTATACCAACTTTATGRGGGAATTTTTATAATAAAGATTCCAAATTCATTTCGCTTGGTTTTTCAAGTCCCATCAATGCTAAAATAGTTGGGGCAATATTTCCTAAAACTCCAGGGTTAATGTGTTTAATGTCTTTATCCACTAAAATCATAGGTACTGGGTTTGTAGTGTGTGCGGTGTTTGGCGACCCATCAGGGTTTATCATAGTTTCACAGTTTCCGTGATCCGCTATAATAATAGTAGTATAGTCGTTTTTTAAGGCGCTAGTTACCACTTCTTCCACACATTTATCTACTGTTTGACAAGCTGCAATGGCTGCTTCCATAATTCCTGTATGTCCTACCATGTCTCCATTGGCAAAGTTCAAACATACAAAATCAACTTCTTGTTTGTCTAATTCAGGAATAATAGCATCTTTAATTTCAAAAGCACTCATTTCTGGTTGCAAATCGTAGGTTGCTACTTTAGGTGAGTTTCTAAGGATACGAGATTCTCCATCAAATTCTTTTTCTCTACCTCCAGAGAAGAAGAAAGTTACGTGAGGATATTTTTCAGTCTCTGCAATTCTAATTTGCTTTTTCCCTGCATCTGCTAGTACTTCTCCTAGCGTATTTTCTAAATTATCGTTGTTGTAAATTACGTGTAAACCTGTAAAAGTTTCATCGTAATTTGTCATGGTTACAAAGTAAAGAGGCATGGTTTTCATTCCTAAATCACTATGGTCATGTTGTGTTAAAACATCGGTGAATTCACGTCCACGATCTGTACGGTAGTTAAAGTAAATTACTACATCATCCTCCGAAATGGTTGCTTTCGCATTTCCATTAGCATCACACATAATAATTGGTTGTAAAAACTCGTCAGTTACATTATTAGCATAACTTTCCTTTAAGCTTTCAACAGCATTGGTGGATTTTGTTCCCACACCATTTACAATAGCATCGTAAGCTATTTTTACGCGCTCCCAACGTTTGTCACGGTCCATGGCAAAATAACGACCAGACATGGTGGCTATTTCTCCCGTTGTCTTTTCCATGTGCTGCTCCAACTCATTCATAAAGGAAGCACCWGATTTTGGATCACAGTCACGACCATCGGTAAAGGCATGTACAAATACATTGTCTGCATTGTTCTCCTTCATTACATCTAACATTCCTTTTAAATGGTTGATGTGAGAGTGAATCCCACCATTAGAAACAAGTCCTAATAGGTGTATGTTTTTATTGTTTTCTTTGGCGTATTTTAAAGCATCTAATAATACTTTTTCCTGTCCAAGTGTTTTTTCAGCTACTGCTTTATTTATCTTAACTAAGTTTTGATATACAACACGTCCAGCACCTAAATTCATATGTCCTACTTCTGAATTYCCCATTTGTCCTACAGGAAGTCCTACATGTTCTCCATCTGTTCTTAAGCTTGCATRTGCATAGCTGTCCGTCAAACTATCAATAAAACTGGTTTTTGCTTTAAATACTGCTGATACTTCAGGGTCTTGTGTAATTCCCCATCCGTCTAATATCATTAAGATTACCTTCTTAGCCATCATAATATGTTTTTTATTTAGGAAACAAAGATACTAAGAAGCTAAAAATTAAGTGCTTTACACAGCAGATTATTGGAGAGAAATCTACGATAACGTTATCGTAGAGGAATTGTTACAGTCGTACTTGTTAATTGTGATGTTTTTAACTAAAAAGAGTGAAAAGGGTTAAAACGTTGTTAATCCCTGTTTTTAAATGTAACCATTTGGTTTCCTGAGCGTCTTTTAGGTGTATTCAAATTAGTAATCTATTAAAAAACATATTATGAAAAATTTATTTCTTTCCGCATTATTTTTAGTTTCAATTGTAACTGTAAACGCAGCAACTATTTCTTCAACACTACCGACAAAGGACACAACTTTAGAAGTTGTAAAAGTGAAAATTGAATTAAATGCCTTGTGTAGTTTAGTGAGAAAAGGAAATTTTGATGCCGTAAAAACATTGCTAGAAAACGGTGCGAATGTAAACACTAAATCTGCAGGATTAACACCGCTAATGTTTGCTGCTAGATACAATAAAGCAAAAATTGCTGCTTTATTAATCGAAAATGGAGCCAACTTAAAAATTAAAAGCAAATCTGGCTTTACAGCACTTAAATGGGCAAAATTATCTAAAGCAACTGATGCTTATAAAGTGATAAAACAAGCTATGAATAAAAAATAGTTGGATTGGTTTACTGGTTAAAATGCCCACTCTTTTTTTTAATTGTGGGCATTTTTTTTGTGATTAATGTAGGTTTAGAATTACGGGTGATTGGTGACTGATGAAAAGTGATTGATGATTGATAAATAAAGTAATAATTTTTATTAACCGTATTCTTCTTCTAAATCCTTTGCCTGTTTATAGTGTCATTTCGAGGCTAGGCCGTGGTAATCTGTTGGAATAGTACTTAAACATTGCAAATAGTATGATTCCCACCCCAAGGAGCAGTTTCATTTTAAATTTTCCTCTTCTCATGATTTTTCTTTTTTTATGTCAATATATAGTTTTTTTAGAGATTGATTAGAGGCGGTTTTTAGAAAATGTGTAAATTGAGGCACTAACTTTTAACAAATCCATGAATACAACGATAGAATTTAACGAAATCACTAAACGACTTCCCAGTCACTTACATCAGTTTATTGTAAAGCAACCTTATGATTCCTATACTGCCCAAAACCAAGCGGTATGGCGTTATGTGATGCGGATGAATATGGATTATTTGGGAGATGTGGCACACGAATCCTATTTGGAAGGCCTGGAGTCTGCCGGGATTTCTTCAGAATATATTCCTATGATGGAAGGGATGAACCGTATTTTGAGAAAAATTGGGTGGGCAGCCGTTTCTGTAGATGGGTTTATTCCTCCCAATGCATTTATGGAATTTCAAGCCTATAATGTATTGGTAATTGCTTCGGATATCCGGACCCTAGACCATCTTGAATATACRCCCGCACCCGATATTATTCACGAAGCAGCAGGACATGCTCCCATTATCGCAAATCCTGAATATGCAGAATATTTACGTCGTTTTGGAGAGATTGGAAGCAAGGCAATCTCCTCTTCCAGAGATTTTGAGATGTATGAGGCTGTTCGGAAATTGTCTATTTTAAAAGAAAATCCTAGCGCTGTAAAAGAAGAAGTTGAACTAGCCCAAAAAGTAGTGGAATACTTACAGGAAAACATGGGAGATTTGTCGGAAATGGCACAAATTAGAAACTTGCATTGGTGGACGGTGGAATATGGACTTATAGGAACGTTGGAGCAACCTAAAATTTATGGAGCAGGATTGTTATCTTCCATTGGAGAAAGTGCCAGGTGTTTGGATGATTCAGTTAAAAAATTATCCTACGATATTTCTGCAGCAAGCATGAGTTTTGACATCACCAAACCGCAGCCACAATTATTTGTAACGCCTGATTTTGCACATTTAAGTTTTGTRCTGGAGGAATTCGCTAATAAAATGGCNATTCGTAAAGGTGGATTGTCAGGATTGGAGAAATTAGTGAAATCAGGTAATTTGGGAACCATAGAATTAAGTACTGGGATACAAGTTTCTGGTGTGTTTACAAAGGTGATTTCTCACGATTTAAAACCTGTGTACATTCAAACTACCGGCCCTACAGCTTTGGCAAGTAGCCATAAAGAATTGATTGGACATGGTGTGAAGGCACATAAAGATGGCTTTGGAAGTCCTATCGGAAAATTAAAAGGTA
The DNA here is from genome assembly GCA_002401105.1 of Flavobacteriaceae bacterium. Classification (GTDB taxonomy): domain Bacteria; phylum Bacteroidota; class Bacteroidia; order Flavobacteriales; family Flavobacteriaceae. Next base: position 6,393 of record NVSD01000120.1, read on the forward strand.
TTAATTTGGCTATTGAGGACATGTCTCCTCGAGATCTAGAAGTATACGGTATTCGAGAAGGAAAAACGGTGTGTCTAGAGTTTGAAGGTGGAATTATAGTCACTGGTGATGTAAWTACTGGTAAGCGTGATTTACAAGGAAAAATACTATTGATTTCTTTTAAAAACTGTACCGTAACAAATGGCGATACTGTGTTATTCGATCCTTCTTGGGGAATGTACGATATGGCGGTGGGAAAATCCGTTGTCTCGGCTTTTTCTGGTCCTGCAGCTGCTAGTTCGTTTGACGAAGTACAGCAAGTATCCGCGTTGAAAACACATAAAATTAAGTATTCGGAAAATGACAAACAATTGTATAAATTGTACGCGTTAGTAAGGAGGATACGTGAAGAAAATGCGGGTGTTATCGGCCTGGAATCAGTTTTCGAAAGCCTGCAAAAGGAGCATTCGTCCGACTGGTTATTGGCATTAGAAATATACGAATTAGTACATGAAAATACGACTGGATTTTCCGAGCAAGTTCTTGAATACTTGCACAGTAAAATCAAAGAAGGGACTTTTGAAAAGTTAATTTCTAATGGCTTGAGATTGATTGCTAMATGTTAAATTGTTTTTAATTGTAACATAGGTTGTTGGTATAAAAAATAATATTTTTATATTTGTCCCCAATAAATTAAAAAAATAGTATATGAGTTTTTTCGGATTATTTGGTGGTGATAAAGATACCGACCAAATTGAAGTATATTTAAAAGAAGGTGCTGTAGTTATTGATGTAAGAACAGTAGCAGAATTTAATGCTGGACATGTAGCCGGTTCTAAAAATATTGTATTGGACACCATTCCTAACAAAGTGGCAGAGATCAAAGCAATGAATAAAAAAGTTATCGCCTGCTGTAAAAGTGGAGGTAGTAGTGGTCAAGCAACTAGCTTTTTAAAGGAAAACGGTGTTGATTGTATCAACGGTGGGCCTTGGCAGAATGTAGATAAGTTTGTGAAGTAAATTCACGGGAATATATAAAGAAAAAAGGAAGCTATAGGCTTCCTTTTTTTTTGTGACGTATTTTTTTTGCACTAAGACTATTGTAATCCACAGTTATGATTAAACGTCATCGCGAGGAGTTCTTACGACGTTGAAATCTTACTAAATTCTGATTATAATGGTCATTGCGAGGAGTGTTTACGACGTGGCAATCTGCCGAAACAATACTAAATCTTAATTATATCTGCTTCTTATTTCAACGGTTACTGATTATGTTGAGGTCTGTGTTTGATTCGGGGTTGAGATTGCCACGCTATCGCTCGCAATGACACTCGGGCTGTGAGCATTGTTGAGAGAAGTCCTAGATCTTGGTTCCTGAGTTCATCAGCAACCAACAACCAGCAACTAACATTAGCAATGTCAAGAAGTCCTGATTCTCGTTTACTACCTCCAATTAAACTTAAAATCGAATATCGTGTAAATCTTCTAAATCCTCCATCTTACGAGTAAGCGAAGCTAAAAATTTTTGATGTTGTTCCGAACTTGCATTAAAAGGTCTGTGTGCCAAACCTCTTTGTACGGTGTCTACTTTTTTCTGGATATGTTGGGTATTAGGAGCGATCCAAACCTGTGAAAATTGCTCCCATATATAATGGATGGCAATATTGCTAGGATGTAACATGTCCGCAGTATAAAAGCGATAATCACGTAGGTCGTCCATCATAATTTCATAGGAAGGGAAATAATGGAGGCCGTTAGATGCTGTAATCAAATCGTGAATACTTGCTGTTAAATGTGCTTTACTACGGGAGTTTTCTACAAAGCCGTCTTTTAAATGGCGAATAGGGCTCACAGTAAAAATTACATGAACACTAGGATTGATAGTTTTTACCTGTGACACTATGTTTTTTAAGGAGTCTGTAACTTCCGCTACGGATAACAATTCTTTAGTGAATTGTTTTTGAGGAATTTTATGACAGTTTCCAACAATTTTATTGCTTGTAATAAAACGATAGACCCATGCCGTTCCTACCGTAATTATTAGGTGGCTTGCGTTTTCTATGGCTGTTTTAGTACTTGTTACTTGCTGGTTTAAGCTAGTAAGTAGTTCCTCTTTATCATTGGAGCTTAAATCCGAATGTGCATCAAAACAATGCCAACGTTCATTGTAAAAAAATACATCAGCAACAGTGTATTCTTTTCGATTAATACTATGAGTAATTAAATTTTCAATTGCTTTGGGATGAAAAAGTATACCAAATGAATTTATGGAGTTTTGAAATTTAAAGTATTCAAATTTATCTCCAATATTTTCTGCAAAGCAAGAACCCAATAGCAACAAATTAGAGTCATAATCAATTTTTGATTTGTCACTGAGCGGAGTCGAAGTGTTAGCTGGTATTTGAG
>NVSD01000121.1 GCA_002401105.1 Flavobacteriaceae bacterium
ACTTATTTATAGTGGTCACTTTAAAATAAGTGCAAATGTAAGCTTTTATATTAAAAACTAAAATATATTTTATCTTTTGTTTTAGGGGATTACAACTTCGTTAAATTCTATGTAATTTACTTAGAATTTAGCAATTTACTGACAGCTATGGATTCGTAGATTAGACAAGCAGTATAAGGGATAAAGAAGGACGCGAATTCTAATGTAGAGATGTTACCATCTTCTTTATACCAAGGGCTAAACACCGCAAAGAAAACAATAAATTTTAGGATGCTCCCAGCCATAAATAGAAAGCCTAAGACATCGTGCTGTGGAATTCGCCTCAAATATAAGAGACTGAAAATTACAATAGCTAATAGTAAGTGTATACTGTAACTTGCAATAATATGGTTGTCAAATAAGGGGTGTGACAGTGCTTTAAGTRYTCCTATGTGTATGGTAAATAAGACAATAAGGATTAATGTCAGCTTGTATAAAAACTTAAAAATTGGATTCATTTACTCGTCTAGGCTTTTGAGTTTTTGGAGAAGGCTGTACATGGATAATATAAAGGCGATTAAAATCAGACCAATGGTAAATACAGGTTTCTCGAATTGATAATGTGCATCTAGTTTTTTTCCAAAATAGGCACCTAAATAAATAGAGATGCCCATTTGTAATCCTGCGCTTGATAGCTGTAAATATTTATTAAGCGGTTTTTTCGGCTTTTTTTCCATGTTTTAATTCTTTTACTGATCCTTTCATAGCACAAGTAGCATTAAATGTGGCTCCTGGCTCTACGGATAACTTACCAATGGTTACGTCTCCTGTTATTTTAGAAGTAGATTTTAAAGTCAACACATCGTTTACAATAAGTTCTCCTGAAAATTCTCCTTCTATTTCTGCTAATTTACAAATTACTTTTCCTGTTATTTTTCCTTGTTTTCCTATGATTACTCTACCTGATGTTGTGATGGTTCCTTCTACGCTTCCGTCTATTCGGAAATCTCCTTCAGACTTAATGTCTCCTACTATATGTGTGTTTTGACCTATTACGTTACGTTCTTGGGATTGCATAGGTTTTGATGTTTTTTCTGTAAACATGAGAGTTACTTTTTGAGTTGATTAATTAATTCAGTGGCTTTATGGGCCTCTTCTGTATTGGGGTAGTTTATTTGTATGAATTCTAAAGCTTCTTTAAAAGCTTCCTTTCCTGCTAGTTTACTTATACTATAGGCTTTCAAAAGTTCAAATTTAGGARCAATTGGGTCTCCATTGAATAATTGAATGGAGGCATTCGCTTTCTCTACTACTTCGTTGAACTTGTTGTCCTTGTATAAATAATAGGTAGTTGCATAAACTTTTTCTGGAGCATCTTTAGAGGATGCTTGTGCTAAAAACTTGTTCGGATTTAGAATTATTTGTGCGTATCTAGAATCTGGATGTTTGTCCAATACCTGTTGTCTGTAATGGTTAGATTTTTCCTGTGAGATGCCATTGTATAATTTATATAAATGGTAATTGCTGGGTAGTATCCAATGCTGGTTTTTAGGAAATGTCAGTAATTTTTCAAACTTATTGATCGCTACATTGGATATTTTAAATTGCTCCTTATAAATMAGRCCTAAATTAAAGTATGCTTTGTTTCTGGTAAGCGTAATTGAGTCAATAACCTTTTGTTCTGATGGTATTTGAAGGAGGTAAAARTCTAAATCATARCGTAAACTATCTTCCTGTTCTTGTTCGRTTTCCGTACTTTTKTCAGGAAGGTTATTTCGAATAATTGTTTTGTTSGAAACTCTCCAGTTATCTACTAGAGGTCTACTTCCCCAWATTTGYTGGAATTCTTGTACKCCAAATCCTATGGTTTGTACATTGTAAAAATACCATGTGCCGGTAGRGTTTGTGTTTTTATTACTGTTGCTAACTAGCGGGTTTCCAAATCCTGTAGTGTATGTTTTTTGAATTGTTTTTTGTGCTTCGTCGGCCTTTCTTAAGTTTGCTATGTGTTTTTCGAAATAAGTGATTCTTCCTTCKGYGTCGAGAGATATAACGCTTAGGATACTATCGTTAGTGCTAGCAATGGATTCTTGAGTGATAACATCGTCTAAATTTGCTCTTTTTCGYTTAATTTTCCGGATTCTTTTACTGTTCTTATCGGTGGCTATAGAGAGGATACTGTCGTAATAAGCACCCGCAATAACATATTGAGTCTTGTCAAAATTAAAATCACCTAAMGCTTGGTATGAGAGGCTTTTTTGATGATTTTCTGCAGATTTAGCATGAATCGATTTTTTATAAAAATCCATGGCTTCAGTTTCTTTGTTAAGTTTTAAAGCGATGTTCCCTGCTTGATAATATAATTTATCCAAATATGGACGGTTGTCTCTGTTTCGTATCAATTTAGCAAATACWTCTTCTAATTCCTCATGAGTATCGTTAGACGCGTTTTTTGCTTTTTCTATCTGACTGTGGATTACATATTTGTAGGGCGACTTTCTATAATTGATAACCTTGTCAAAAGAATAATTAGAAGAGTCTATTTTTTGTAGGGTTCTATATAGTTGGCCTAGGATAAATAAATTACGAGCATGTTGATGCTTGTTTTTATCGGTTAAAACCGCACTTTGTAGGTGTTTTATTACTAAAGGAATACTGTCGGTACTCATATAGGCCATCGCTAAGGCCGTATGCGCACTTTCTATAATTTCCTTTTTTAAATCTTGTTTTTTTAATAAGTATTTTAAGGAGATAATAGCCTGCTCCTCGTTGTTTAGGCGTACCTGTGTTTTTGCTTGCCAAATTTTAGTTTCTGCGATTAAACTAGCGGAAGGGTATTTTTCTATCACATAGTTAAATGCTTCGATTGCTGGAATAAATCTACTAGAATAATAGCGGGCCTTCCCTAATAATAAGTAGGCATCGTCAATCTGATCATTGCGTTCACGACCTCTTATATTCATGGAGTGTCGTTGAATGGCTTTTACAGATTTCTCTTCAGCCAATGCAAAAGGTCCTGTTGCCTTTATTTCGCTAGTGTCCTGAGCTTCCGTTAAGGCTTCTTCCTCAACTTTTAAAGGTTCTATTGGGAGGATGTCCCAGTAATTGTCGTTATAAGAAGCGTTTATCCCTGCAAGACCTTGCTTAAGAGACTCTTGTCCGTTAAACAATACGTTGTATTTAGTAGTTATGGAGTGAAAATTCCTTGAAACAAGTGAATCCTTTTTTGTTGAACAACTTACAACAAGAATTAAGATCAGTGATACGTATATTTTAGAAGCTATTTTCAATGTGTTTTTTTTCCTACTTTTTTAAACCGAAATATAGTTATTTTATTGTTCAGAATCGTAAAAATATCAATTAATTCAAAATCAAAAGCGCTTCTGTTTAAATATCTTTAAACTGGGRCGTTACATTTTAAAGRGAATTTAATWGCAGATAAAAGTAAAAGATAATAGTTTTTGGCATAACTTTTGAAAATAACATCCCRAACCCATTAAATGCAAGGATATGAAACCTATAAAATTACTTTTAAGTCTATTAATAGCGAGTGTAGTTCTTACCTCTTGTTTTGAGGATAACAATCATGATATAGAGGAACCTTATTATACATTAGAGGATGTTGTAACGGAGTATGAAATTTGGTATGTAAACATTCATAAAAGTTCAGCTGCTAGTGATGTTCCATTTGTGGCTAATGCATTTACTCTTTCTTTTATTAATGGCCGTTTATATGCCAATAATAATTTGGTTGGATTTGGTACAAGCGGGAGTGACTATGGAATTCAAATAGGAACGTACAATACCAATACTGGTTATTTACGAGTGAACCATTTGAACGACGGCAGTTATGAGTTTGAAGTGACTGAATTGAGTAATGGAGACATAGAATTATACAATAGTTATAATGATGCCTCTTATGTTTTAGAAGGATATTCTACCAGTACTTTAAACTGGGATAAAATATTTTATGAAAATATAGAATATTTTTTACAAGAGTACGATGTATGGGCGAAAACAGGTACAAGTATTGAAGGTGAACTGAATACCTTCGATGATGAAAACTTTTTAAGCTTTACTCCGGAAGATGTTACCAGTTTTTATTCTTCACAGAGTAAAGTTGGCACAACTATTGCTAATATCTTTTGGAATTACAATGGGAGTTATTCTGTTGCTGATTATAGCAATGAAGCGTTCCTAAAAGAATTGACATTGTATTATTCAGACGGTGATACCGAAGTGTTTGAATTATTTATAGATACCGATCAAGAAATTGAATTGTATCATATAAATTCTGAAACGACTTATTATTTTGAAGGTCTTGGATTTATCCAATACAAGAAAAAAACAAGTACAGTGCAAAAATTAAGAAAAAGAACGAAAGTTAAAAGAGTTCAGAAAGTAAGAACTCAAAGACATATAAATTAAAGTTTGGTTAGTTGATTTTTAATTGGATTGATAACCCAGTTAAGCAAAAACCGCTCCCGGCAAAGGAGCGGTTTTTTTGTATATTTACTTTTTAAATGATATACTACCATGATTATAAAAACTGCATTTATTACTGGGGCAACTTCTGGAATCGGAAAAGCAACAGCTATACTTTTTGCTAAAAACAAGATACGGTTAATTTTATGCGGTCGTAGAAAAGAACGATTGTTGAAACTTCAAAAAGAGCTATCAGAATTTACAGATGTACATATACTTTCATTTGATGTAAGTAAAAGAGAGGAAGTAGCAAAGGAAATTGAGTCACTTCCTGTCGATTTTAAGGATGTTGATATTCTGTTAAACAATGCGGGGAATGCCCATGGATTGTCATCAATTCAAGATGGAATTATTGACGATTGGGATGCTATGATAGATATTAATGTAAAAGGATTGCTCTATGTTTCGAAAGCTATAATTCCTAAAATGATAGCTAAAAAAAGTGGTTTTATTATTAATATAGGTTCGGTTGCCGCGAAGGAAGTGTACCCAAATGGTAATGTGTACTGTGCGTCTAAACACGCAGTGGATGCATTGAATAAGGCCATGAGAATAGATTTAAATCAGCATAATATAAGAGTGTCAGCGATTCATCCTGGAGCAGTTGAAACCGAATTTTCAGAAGTCAGGTTTAAAGGTGATTCTGAGAAAGCTGAAGGAGTGTATCAAGGATTTGATGCCTTGCAAGCAGCTGATATTGCAGATATTATCCATTTTGTTGTGACGAGGCCGGCGCATGTTAATATCGAAGATTTAGTGGTGTATCCTACAGCTCAAGCGAATACTACTATATTGAAAAGAGGATAGTTATGATAAATAAACGACTCCTTATTAAAAATTTACTCGCTCATAATGATGAGAATAGCTTTTATGATAAAAAACGTAAAATAAGTTTGCATCAATTGGAAGGGAAAGCTAAATTTTTAAAACATGTATGTGCTTTGTCAAATTCCAATCCAAACAATAATTCGTTTTTGGTGATAGGAGTGCAGGACGCGTCAAATCAAATAGTAGGAGTTGATTTTTACGATGATAGTAAGATTCAGAATTTGGTCAATTCGTATTTTGTGAATCCACCCAGAGTCATATACGAAAACGTTCATTTCCCTGGGTTGCCTCGTCATAAAGTGGTAGGCTTGGTAACGATCTCCGCCAATTCAAAGACCACCTCGCTGAGTAAACAGTGTTGGAAATACGAGAAGGACTTTATTTTTTATAGAAAGGGAAGTAATTCCATGCCGTATATTTTTGAGCAAGAAGTGTTAAATCAAAATAAAAAAACGGTGGCTGCTATTGAAAAAATGGCGAGTAATAATATTAAATTAACCTTGGATGGTGTCATGGATTTTATGAATCGACACCGAGAGTATGATTCTTCTTATACCGTATTTCATGAGCAATTTGTATTGTGTTGGGCGGGGCTAAAGCATCGTATTAATGGTAAGGAATATTATTCTAGAGTAGATATAGAATTGATAAACGAAAACATTCGGTTTTTTTATTCGGCCATGGATTTTGTGCAAATTGTTCAGAATAAACATTCTTTTGTATGTACTGAATATGTGCTGTTAGGATTGGAAGAAACGCAACAATTATATCCATTGGAAAAGAAAGTGATTCACTTTAAAAATAACGGACATTATAAACTGGCAGAAGATTTTTTATTTGAGCCTCCGCAGTACAAGGGTGCTATTTTACTCGATATTTTTAAGCAAAATAATTACTTGATACAGCAACTAAAACTTCAACTACCGCTTACAGATAAAGAACAAATAGCAATACAGGAGTTGCCAACAAACTATATGATTTGTGTGCTAAATAATATGCCAGATGCCTTACCTTATTTAGAAGCGTCAAAACCCTATTTAAAGGCCTTGGATGATAATACCGCTTATGTTAATTTTAAAGAGGTGATGCGCGTATTGCGAAAAGTTAAATACAATAATTAAACATCGTTTATTTGGTATTCAATGGTCCAGAGAATAATAAACCGCCAATTACTCCCATTAAAATATATGCGACTTGCATTCCCATGCTCTCAGTGTTTTGAACCGGAGTGTCTAAAAACACAGAACTTATTCCAATAAATGCTTTACTTCCTGGCACTAGCATTATAATACCCTGGGTGATGTACACGAGTCTAGGTGATCCCGTAATTCTAGAAAATAAATTACTGATTAATACCACGGTTAAACTTCCGATAAAGGTACTTAATAATATTCCAGAAAAAGAGAATAGCACACTTATGCTATAACTGATGATACAGGTGAGAATGCTGTAAAACATGTCTTTCTTTCTCACTTGGAAAATAGGGAGTAAACAAACCGATAACAAAGGAATTCCCATGTACGTAGCCCATTTTGGAATGTTATTTACTATAGGTCTTGCAATATCAATGTCATGTATCATTTTAAAAATAGAAAACGCGAGTAATACACCGAAAAATTGTTTGAACAAGGACATGAAGGCGTCAAAGAATTTGGCGGATCCAGAAACTAAACTTTTATAGGTGATTTCCTCGAGAGCCGTTGTAATGGCCATACCAGGGATTAAGATAATGATGGCGGCCAATATAGTAAGTGGTACATTGATGGTTGGGAAATAAAGTGAAAGTCCCCCTATTAATATGCTTACTGTAAAGGACGCTAGTGCCTCAAAAGTGTTATTTACAAAGGTGAATTTACTACTTAAATAAGAAAGTAGATAAACAACTCCTCCCATTAGAAATGAAACCAAGCAAGAAATCCAATTGGTACCTAGCAGTAAACTAAATGCAGCGGCACCACAGGTGTAWRMRASTNAAKYRTATRANNTGATTTGTTTTTTTTGTTTTCTGTTCTATGATAGTTAAAGCGCGTTTGGCAACTTCAAAATCCAAACTTTTATCTTGTACGCGTTCGGCTACCTCTACGACTCTTGCCATAGCACCTAAATTTAACTGCCCTGGATCTACACATTCTAAATAGCTGAACGATTCTTCTGTGTGTTTGTCGTAAAACACATAGTTAATTCGAGTAGGGGAGTCCATAAAACTTCCAGAGATATTTTTGCGCTTAGAAACTTGGCGTAAATAACGTTGTATTTTATGTGAAGGAACACCGTAAGCATGTAGGGCTTTTCCTAACTGGATTATAAATTGGTACTTTTTAGGGATTTTCATATCCTGGTTTGTTGTTGAGACGGCAAATGTAATTAAGTTTTGTTGTGATTAGTGTAAAAAGAGCTTTATTTCACAGAGTTATTTTACGAATAATGTAATTTGTATTTTTATTTGTTTACGTAATGCGTTAGTTTTGTGTTATTCTGCTAATCACTGTGGATATGCGTTATGTTTTTTTGCTTATTTTGAGGGAGTTAGTTAGAATGTTGTAAAAATAATTTTAGTATTATCTCATAAAAAAAACACCTCGTATAGAGGTGTTTTATTTTTATTATAAAAAGTGATCGTTACTTATTCTACCGTCACTGATTTTGCTAAATTTCTAGGTTGATCTACATTACATCCTCTCATTACGGCAATGTGATAAGATAATAATTGTAATGGAATGGTTGTTAAGAAAGGTGTAAACGCTTCTTCCGTTTCTGGAATTTCAATAACGTGATCAGCTATGTCTCTTACGGTGGTATCACCTTCAGTAACAATGGCTATAATTTTACCCTCTCTAGATTTAATTTCTTGGATATTACTTACAACTTTCTCGTAATGTCCTTTACGTGTAGCGATGACTACAATAGGCATATTCTCGTCGATTAAAGCAATAGGTCCATGTTTCATTTCTGCAGCAGGATATCCTTCTGCGTGGATATATGAAATTTCCTTTAATTTTAATGCACCTTCTAAGGCGACAGGGAAATTAAACCCACGGCCTAAATACAAACAGTTAGGAGAATCTTTATAAATAGCAGCTATTTCTTTTATATGATCATTTTGCTTTAGTAATGAGGCTATTTTTTCAGGGATTAAACTCAATTCCTGTAAGTAGTTTTGATACATAGAAACAGATAAAGTTCCTTTTGCGTTTCCTACTCTTAAAGCCATTAATGCTAACACTGTCATTTGAGTAGTAAATGCCTTTGTAGATGCTACTCCTATTTCAGGTCCTGCATGTGTATAAGCTCCAGAATCTGTTTCTCTTGCGATAGACGATCCCACTACATTACACACTCCAAAAACAAATGCCCCTTTAGATTTAGCCAATTTAATAGCGGCTAAAGTATCGGCAGTCTCTCCAGATTGAGAAATGGCAATTACAATATCGTTACGTGTAATTATAGGATTTCTGTA
>NVSD01000122.1 GCA_002401105.1 Flavobacteriaceae bacterium
ATAGCGGGTGTCAGTTAAATTTACACCTATTTGTCTAATATTGTTTAGTAATAAAGTCTACCAAAAATGAAAAAACATATTTTTATAATTTTAATTTTAACGCTATTCGTTGCTTGTCAGAATAAAAAAGAATCCACTTTAATATTTGATACAGCACCTGCCAAAAAGTTTATAGAACTGATTGATTATATAGAAAGTTCTTCCAATCAAAAGCTAGTTTTTAACRAGTTTTCGGAACAGTTAATAGCATCCAATTATGTAAAAAATAAAGCTGACATCACTTTAAATACAAAAATCAGGGATCTACTTGCATTGGACGGCTATAAAAAATTAAATAATGATGCCATAGCGTTTACCGATAGTTCCGTTGTAAAAGGCAAAGAAGCTTACAAATTAGCTTTCCTAAATTTGCCTTATAAACGTACACGAATGAATGGAGATAGGACTTATTTATGGATTGATTATTGGGAAAATAATCATCAATTAGAAGCTTCGTTATTTCTGAAGCGTGTAAATGAAAATTCTGATAGTATTAAACAAGAAGCGATTAGATTTGGGAATGATTATTATCCTTCCAATATTGTTAAAATTGATACGATTCAAACAATATTTTGTGTTGATGGGTATCGTTCCAGTTTTACTTCGGGAAATATTATTTATATGGAATTAATTGCAAAGAGTGATCTTGACATTGGGCGATTTACCAAAACTTTGTCGCACGAACTGCATCATATTAATTATGGGAATTGGTTACTAAATAATTATGAGTTTCATTCAGATAAAAAAAGAGGAATTTATAAGCTTCAAAAAGGTATTATTTTGGAGGGTATTGCCCAGCAAATAAATTTTATAGATTACAATAAACAAATTAAAAGTCTGTATTATAATGCAGCACTCCTTCAAGAATTAAATAATGATTTTATTGAAGACATCCTAAGAATTAGTATGGCTAAAACTCCAACAGAGACTTATAATAAAGTTACTACGGCTATGTGGGGGAAAAGTATGGCATTACTAAAAAAATACTGTAAGGAAGAGTATGAGGTAACAACTGTTCCTCGCAGACCAACCTACAAATATTATATTAGCTATCAACTGTACAAAGTAATTAATAAAAATGGAAATAAGGAAGCATTTAAGTATGTGTTAGAACATCCTGAATCATTATTAACTATGTATAATAAGTTAAGAAACGATACGAATATAATTCCTGCATATTCAGATGAAATAGTTGAGTTATGGGAAAGTAACTTTTTGAAATAAAGAAGCAACGATTATTTTTCAAGGAATTAATATGAATTCGTTTTTATAGATCTACAAGTAGAGCAAAGGTTTTATTAGGTTAATGTGACAGAGGTATCTATGCTTTATACTCTCAATTACAAAAAACGACATCACAAGAAACCAACCTGTCATTGCAATAAAGGTACGACCGCGGCAATCTCACGTAACCCTATGAAATCCGCTATCCGAACTGAGTATCACAAGAAACCCCTCCGTCATTGCAAGGAGTGAAAGCTCAATAGAGATTTTATAAAACATGCCCCGTTAAATCGAGATGGAAATTAGATATAGATGGAGTACTATGGTTTACAGCGATGCTCATAATGACGATATTAGTTAGGGTCTATGTGTTGCTTTTGAACCAATTAAAATGGAAATTGATTTGGAAAAAAAGGAGCGTTGCTATTCTATTTTCTTACTCGTTTTAACAGTTATATACTGTTTTTTTTCTGTGGATTGATTTTTTTGATTAAAAGCGGAGATTTATTCTTTTTTGTTCGTTTATTATTAGTTGATTAAATCAAAAGTTCAGTATCTTTAATACCGCTAATGAGCATCGTTAAAGGGTTGCCTTTAAGGTCGATTTAGATGGATTAGAAAATAATAACGGATACAATAATAATAGGCTAAAACCAGTAATAACTGTTTTATATAAAAATTACCATATGAAAAAGAATCTTTTTATTGAATTAATTATAGTGTTACTATTCCTGACGTCATGTAGTATTGAGGATACAATTCCTACACCTGTGTTAGATTCCTCGGGGATTGTTTTAAATATAGGAAATCTTGAAGTGTTAATGGAAAAGACAATTTCAATTACATTTGGGGATGGAATAACTATAGATTCGGTGTTAGTTTCAGTGGATCTGGAGCTTAAAAAAAGTATCTATCTCCCTCCTTATGAATATAAGCTTAACGGAACAGCATACTCCGATGGAGAACATCAATTGAAAATAGAGGCTTTTCAAAAAAAGAAAATACCAGTTAGTAGAACAGTAAGGTTTAGAGCGGATAATACGGGGCCATTTATTTCCGATATAAGGGTGGAACCCAATCAAGTAATTTGTGATAAACTACTATTTAATCCAATAATAGAAGATGCGGTGAGTAAGGTTAAAAATGTGCAGTTTTTAATTAATGATAGTATTGTGACGGATATTCAAGAAAGCACTAATTATTCATTTGAAATAGATCCTAGTTTATATCAAGAAGGGCCTTTGAAATTAAAATTTATAATGGAAGACACTGTTGGTAATGTTTCCGCTGATTCTATTATGGTGCTCATAAGAAAACCGATTTTAAAAATACATGTACCAAATGAATTTACGAGAGCTTCTGTAGAAAAACTGATTATTGTACTTTCAGATAATGAAGGGAATTTTATAGATAGCAAGGAGTATAGCAACCAATCTGAGACTTTAAAATTTTGCCAAGGTGATCTGAGCCCAGATGAAGAATATATGCTTACCTTTTTTGAAATATTTGACAATAGTATTTACAATGTGTTTTGTTATAGTAATTTATCAAAAAACAAGATAGGAAACGAAATTACTTTAAAAGCAAGACCGCTCACAAATACACATGCCTCTATAAACTTAAATACGGAGGGGCTTAATTTAGCAGGCATTATAAGTGCTTCTGGACAAGGGTATTCTATGGTGAACATAGACAATGTTTTGGATGGGACACTGACAACTTCTTATGCCAATGACCTTGGGTCTTCAAATACATTAATTACTGCTTATAGTACCCAAACAGAGGATTATAAATGGGCTTTTATTGACCACCTAGAAAATCTATCTAGTTTAAATCCATCAGATTTTACGAATGATCAAGTAATTAGCAATACAATCGATTTTAATACGTCGGTTGCTAACCCGTTTTTAAGGATTTACGGTTTTGAAAATAGTGAATTAATGAATGTATTTAGTGGACATAATCTGTTTAAATCTCAAATGTCTAAAGTAAGTAGTCAAGAATATAAATACCATTTTCCTGATATTTTCAGTAATTATTTATATTCAGTTTCAGCGGGTAATTATTACAAAGAGGGGCTTGGCTTACCTGCTCAGTCAATAGCTATTCCTCAGCAATCTGTGGACTTTTCAATGACTGGAAGCCTACTGAATTTTCAAGGAATTTCAAATTATGAAGTGGGAAAAATCAGATTAAAAAATCAAACACAATCTGATATTAATATCTCAAGTGACAACCCTAGTGTTATCGTAGAATTTATTTTTGATGGTAGCCGTAATTCAATAATTATTCCTAAGCTACCTGATGGTTTATTTGAAGGTAACATTGATGAAATATTTAACAATGCCGCTTTTTCACCAGTACAAGCAATTGCTGAAAATTATGAATCCTACGATACCTATGCTGATTATTTACAAAATGTGCTGATCAGCTCCAATCCTTATTATTTGACTTCGAATTCAAGAGAAAGAGTGTTTAAATCAATGGTGAGTAGTCATATTTTACCAGTTTGGGAATATCCTTATAATACAAGGTTTTGATATAGTCGCTCAATGCTTTCAATTGGAAGTTAGTATTATTGGAATGATTGAAAGTTTAGATATTATGAAAATTCGTCATTGCAATAAAGGTACGCCCGCGCCAATCTCACGAACCCCTATGAAATCCGTTATCCGTACTGAGTAGCACAAGAAACCAATCTGTCATTGCGAGGAAGGAACGACCGTGGCAATCTCATGAAACCCTATGAAATCCATTATCCGTACTGAGTCTCACAAGAAACCATCCGTCATTGCAATAAAGAACACAACGGCAATCTCACAAAACAATCGCCGTTAAATCCAGATAGAAATAAGAACTATAGTTTACAGTTATGCTCATAATGTTACTATATATAGCACAAAAAAGATAGAATGCTATAAATAAAAATGAGCATATACCTAACGTAATTATTTCAATTTGAGGAGTAGACATTGCAACAATTAATCCGATGTGACACTAATAAAAGTAGTATTACGTTACTCAAAATTTAAGCGCTCACCATTCATAGTTCCTCTTGAGTAATTCCCGTTTTCAATGATTAAAACTTCGCCGTATTCACCATTTTTAATACTAGAATCCACGGCGTAAATCTTGTGATTGTACAATTGTTTCACCTCTTTTTGAGAAGTATGCCCAACCACTACATGTTTTACATCAAGTTTGTTTAAAATGCGATCTATTTGCTTATTAGAAAATGCCTTTTTAAAATAGCCGCGATACCACACGGGGCCTTTTGATCCTAAATAACGCTTGTAAAAGGGTGTTTTTTTTATTTCAGATTGATTTAAATCTATAAGACTACGGAAATCGTTATTAATGAATTCAATGTCAAATTCTTCTTTTAAAAATGTTTCTGAAATGCCTCCATGCATAAATAAGTTGTCATTGATTTTGAGAATAGTTGCTTTGGAACGAATCCAYCGRCCTAAAACAGTGTCTATTCCAAATAATTCGGCATACGTTTTGTCCAATAATTTTTCAGTGATTTTATATTTAGGATGGATATAGCGTCTGTCGTTTCGTAAAACCATAAATTCATGATTACCGAGTAAGAAATGAACTTTACCGCCCGCTTTTTCGGCTTGTTTTTCCAGGTGATAAATAAACCATAGAAATTCTGTTACTTTAGGGCCTCTGTCAAAAATATCACCACATATTACAAAATGTCCTTTTCCTAGGTTCCAGTTATTATCAGTATCTATAACCTTATTATTTCTGAGTATTTTCAATCCTAAATCGTGTTGCCCGTGAATGTCACTTAAAGCGACAATGGTAGCTACATTTTGATATACGGAGATAGTTGGTGTATAGTTTGTAATAAAAGCATCTAGGTTCGTTGTTTCGGATACTACTGCTCCTTTTACAATGTTTTTAATTGCTAAGTTATCAGGGTTGATAAATATATAAGGACCATCGTTTACGGTGGAGGTATCTATTGAAATTGTTTTTTCGGGATTTTTTATAGAATCTTGTGCACAAGCCAAGAATAAAACGCAACCTAATAAACAAATGATACTATTTTTTAAGAGTGTATTCATAGGACTAATATACAAAAACACTTCGACTCCGTTCAGCGAGAATGGCTATATATGAAACGGATAACGTTTTTAAATTATGATGGATTTTATTGAGCGTTGTGCTCGCATTAGGGGTAGTAGCGGCATCCTTTTTTAGGAGGCTGAGCGGAGCCGAAGTCCCGTAAAAAGATACAGCGGATGGCCCGACCTGACCTTTTGGGAGGGGAATGCACTTCGACTCCGCTCAGTGGCCTTTACTCTGATAACTATTGATGATTTTTGGTCGACTCCGCTAAGTGGCCTTTGCTCTGATAACTATTGATGATTTAAATTGATAAATAAATGTGGCTGAACTGAGTCGAAACCAAAAAACACGAACTCCAAAAAGGAATTCGTGTTTTTAAATTTTATTATCTAATAGCTAATAGTGAAACGGTCTAACATCTCACCACTCACCTCTAATTTTTGTYYAACCAMTYATAAGCRTTTGTAAATGCTTCTAACCAAGGAGAAACTTCGTCTTGRCGGTGTGCAGGATAGTTTGCCCAGTTCCATTGGAAAATAGAACGTTCAATATGAGGCATCATCACTAAATGACGACCATCTTTAGAGTGCATCATGGCTACGTTATAATCCGATCCGTTTGGATTGTGAGGATATCCTTCGTAGGCGTATTTTGCGGTGATATTATAAGCMGCTTCTTCCATAGGTAAGTTAAACTTCCCTTCWCCATGCGAAATCCAAACTCCTAATGTGGTYCCWGCTAAGCTGTTTAGCATAAYRGAATTGTTCTCTYGAACAGTCACTGACGTAAAGTTAGACTCGTGTTTTTGAGAATCGTTGTGTTTTAATTTTCCGTGTTCTGAATGTTCAGGGTTAATCAATTCTAATTCCATTAACAACTGACATCCGTTACAAATTCCTACAGACAAGGTATCTTCTCTKTTAAAGAAATTATCCAARGCTGTTTTTGCTTTTGGATTGTATTTAAAWGCACCTGCCCATCCTTTTGCAGACCCTAAAACATCTGAGTTAGAGAATCCTCCAACGGCTCCAATAAATTGAATGTCTTCTAGGGTTTCTCTTCCGCTAATAAGGTCGGTCATGTGAACATCTTTCACMTCAAAACCWGCTAAATACATGGCATGTGCCATTTCGCGTTCTGAATTCGAACCTTTTTCACGGATAATAGCCGCTTTAATTCGTTTTCCTTTTGCAGGAACTAATTTTCCTGTAAATTCTTTCGGGAATTCGAATTTTAATGGTTGGTTGGCATAATTGTCAAAACGTTCTTGTGCTTTGTTATTGGCCGTTTGTTTTTGGTCTAATAAGAATGATGTTTCGTACCAAGCATCACGCATGGTGGCGATGTCAAAACTGTAAGCATTGTCTCCGTTGGTGATTTCTAATGCTTCTCCACGAACAGCTTTACCAATATTAACAACATCAATCCCTGCTGCTTTTAAATCTGCTTCAATTGTTTTGTCCCAAGATTGGAATACAATTCCTGCATTTTCAGARAATAATAMTTTKATRGTATCTGCTTCGTTTAAGGCTGATAAATCTACCTGAGCTCCTACCATGTCTTGAGAAAAACTCATCTCTAATAAAGTCGTTAACAAACCACCCGCAGAAATATCATGTCCTGCAGCAATCTTTTCTTCTTTAATTAAATCTTGTATCGCATTAAATGCCTTTTTAAAATAAGCAGCATCTTTAATCGTTGGAACTTCGCTACCAATGGTGTTTTGCGTTTGTGCAAAAGAAGAACCTCCTAATTTATAAGTGTCTTTACTAAAATTGATATAGTAAATTCTGTTCAATCCATTTTTTTGGAAAACAGGTTCTACTACCTTGCTGATATCGTTACAATGTGCAGCGGCWGATATAATAACGGTTCCTGGAGAAATTACATCTTCATTCGCGTATTTTTGCTTCATTGATAAAGAATCTTTCCCTGTAGGGACATTGATTCCTAATTCAATAGCAAAGTCAGAAATTCCTTTCACTGCTTTGTATAAACGAGCGTCTTCACCTTCGTTTTTACAAGGCCACATCCAGTTGGCTGACAGAGAAACAGAATGTAAATTCTCTTCCAATGGTGCCCAWATGATGTTTGTCAATGCCTCGGCAATAGAATTACGAGAACCTGCAACAGGATCTACTAAGGCAGAAATAGGGGAGTGCCCAATACTGGTAGCAACACCTTCTTTTCCATTGTAATCCAATGCCATTACACCGACATCGTTTAGAGGTAATTGTAAAGGTCCCGCACATTGTTGTTTGGCAACTTTACCACCTACACAACGGTCTACTTTATTTGTTAACCAATCTTTACAGGCTACAGATTCTAGCTGTAACATTTGCGTGGTATAATCGTGAATTTTATCTATTGTATAGTCTGCATCTGCGTATTTTCTAATGATGGTTTTGTCTGTCATCACCGTTTTAGGAGAGCTACCGAACATATCTTCCAAGGCTAAATCCATTGGCTTGGCGCCATTGGTCTTGCTTTCAAAAGTAAACCTGTCATTATTTGTAACTACTCCAACCTCGTAAAAAGGAGAGCGTTCACGTGCAGAGATTGTTTTTAAGATTTCGATATGTTCATCAGAAATTACCAATCCCATACGTTCTTGAGATTCGTTTCCTATGATTTCCTTTGCAGACAACGTAGGGTCTCCAACAGGCAAGGCATCTAAATCAATTTTACCTCCAGTGTCTTCCACTAATTCTGACAAACAGTTTAAGTGTCCTCCAGCACCGTGATCGTGAATAGAAACAATAGGATTTACATCCATTTCTACCATACCACGAATGGCATTGGCAGCACGTTTTTGCATTTCTGGATTGGAACGTTGGATAGCGTTTAATTCGATTCCTGAATTAAATGCTCCAGTGTCGGCCGATGAAACTGCGGCTCCACCCATTCCAATTCTATAATTATCACCTCCTAATAGGACAATTTTATCACCTTCCTTAGGTGTGTCTTTTAAGGCTTGTTCTTTTTTTCCATAACCAATTCCTCCGGCTTGCATGATTACTTTATCAAAACCGAGTTTCCGTGCWCTTTCTGCATGCTCAAACGTTAGTACAGATCCTGTAATTAAAGGYTGTCCGWATTTATTTCCAAAATCAGAAGCTCCGTTGGATGCTTTGATTAAGATATCCATAGGAGTCTGGTACAGCCATTGGCGTTCGTCCATTCCGTTTTCCCAAGGGCGGTTTTCTTTTAAGCGAGAGTAAGAAGTCATGTACACTGCTGTTCCAGCTAGTGGTAATGATCCTTTTCCTCCTGCCAAACGATCTCT
>NVSD01000123.1 GCA_002401105.1 Flavobacteriaceae bacterium
TTGGATTGGAGCCCAAACTTCGCAGGTGTCGCCTTGTACCCAAGCCGTTGCGTTAGGAACTTCCATAGGAGTATGTGCCAAATGTGGTAGTTGGAAGGTACTTTCTATCGTTTGAACTGATTCTTCGAATGCCTTTTGAATGCTCCCTCTATCCTTAGCTACTTTTCCTTGCTTGTGGACATTTTTTGTAAGGCTATCCATGTAGGTTTTGGAGTTGTAGTTTCCATTTTTACCCATATCCCAAACTATTTCTAGAGCATCTTTTCCTTTAAAAGCTGCCCAAGTATTAGAGGCAATTACAGCCACACCTCCCAAGGTTCCGAAAGCAGTTGCTACTCTTGGTATTTCTATAATAGTTTCTACTCCCTTTATCGCAGATGCTTTTATTTTGTTTACACTTTGTACAGAACCAAAGGTGCTAGGACACCTTCTCATTGCTGCAAACTTCATATTCGGAATTCTAAAATCAAGACCAAAAATTGCCCTTCCTGAAACATAGTCCTTAGCATCTACACTAGGTAAGTGTTTTCCTATATATTTAAAGTCTTTAGTAGCTTTTAAGGGAGCATTTTCTGGAATTTCTATTGTTTTTGCAATGTCTACCAAAGCTCCAAATCCAATTTTTTTCCCAGAACTATGATGTATAAAATGTTTTTCAGCATGACATTCCACTACTGGGACTTCCCATTGCTGTGCAGCTGCTGCAATAAGTATAGCTTTTGTACTTGCACCTAATTTACGCATGGTGGTAAATAAGTAACGAACACTACGTGAACCGTCTGTATTCTGATCTCCGTATTTGGAATCTCCCGTTCCTTGTTTTATAATAACTTTGGACCAGTCGGCTTCCATTTCATCTGCAATTATAGAGGTGATAGAAGTCCGAACCCCATTACCCATTTCAGATCGAGAAGCAATTAATGTGACCAAACCATCTGAATCTAATTGAATAAATACATTGGGAGTGAAGCTTGTAAAGTCACCTCTGATTGGATTTTTATCTTCAGGAAAAATGTTGGAGTTACATGCTAATATAAGACCTCCAGAAGCCAAACCTATGCCTTTAACAAAACTACGTCTACTTATATTTTGAATATTTTTTTCCATAGCCTATTGGTTAGATTGAACAGTTTTTTGAATGGCTTGTTTAATACGTGTGTAGGTTCCGCATCTACAAATATTGCCGTGCATGGCCAGATCTATTTCTGATTCACTAGGGTTGGGGGTTTTGTTAAGAAGGGAAGTGGCAGTGATAAGTTGTCCGGGTTGACAAAATCCACATTGGGCCACATTGTCCGAAACCCAGGCTTCTTGTAATTTTTTTAAATTTGTAGAAGTTCCTTCGATGGTAAAAATAGATTTACCCACTGCTGCGGTAACTGGAACGATGCAAGATCGAACAGGACTATTGTCTAATAATACGGTACAAGCTCCACAAAGGCCTTTTCCACAACCATATTTGGTACCTGTGAGTCCGATTATATCACGAATGGCCCACAATAAGGGCATGTCATCCTCTACATCTATTGAGTGTTTTTGTCCATTTATTTTGAGTGTTATCATCAGTCGTTTTGTTAGTTTAATCTACCAATATACATAATTTGTTTAAAATGAAGTTTAACCAATATTACTTTAATGCTGTGTGATGATTTAAAAGGGAGGTGTTTTTATTTCAAAACAACTTAAAAACGGGCATTAGTAAATGCGATTTTTCATACAGAGGAGACTGTTTGTATACGAAGTCTAATTGGGCGTAACTATTTTTTGCAAATGCCGAATCAGAAGCTATTTTAGAATGTAACTCTTTTGCTATTGTTGGATTGTTGATTAAAAACTGTTCGGCGTAATCTTCGAAAACATAAGGAGAGAAATGCTCCTTTTGCTGTAAAATTGCATCAAAAAAGTTCCAGTTGAAGAAGGAGTCAGGAGCTCTTGGTTCTAAAACTTCCATTATATAACGTGCCGCATGTTGATTGGTTGCTATATAAATATCGCCTTTACTAAAATTAATTTCAAGTTGAGTTTCTGTTGTTTTTGTTGCGTAATGCATATAATGACCTTCATAAGCTTGTGTTTTTGTCTCAAAACTTTTTATATGTTGTCTAGTCACCACAAAACTCGTGTCTTTCTTAAAACGGGTGTAGGACACTTGGTTGGCATCTAATAATGCTACAACTTTCCACCAGCCATTTTTCAGGATATATGCTTTTGGAATTACAATGGAGTCACTTGCTTTAAAATTATTGTAATAGGGAGTCAGTTTTGAAAAAGGTTTATTACGGTCGTAAAACAATCGTTTTCCAGTAGTGACTTTRCTTGGTATAWAGTTGCCTTCATATCCTTTAAAATTTAAAAKACTGAAATCGGTCCTGTCTACCGTATAATCGATGGGGTATGTTTTTTTTGAAAGTATGTTTTTTAAGGCATTTGCACGGACTGTTTTTATTTCYGGATTCATGTTTGCAGAAAATTTCAGTAGACTTTCCAGCATCGTTAGGGTATGTGTAACTCGAGATGTATACTCCTTTAGCATATGTGTTTCTATCATCACCCCTAATGAATTGAATAGACTAGTATAGCCCGTAGAATAACGTGGATAATCCATAAATTGAGTAAAACCACTTTCAGGTGTCTTCCCCCATACATTTACATAGGGAGTAGAAATAATCCCTTGGTCCTCCAAATCCTTTTCGATATACGGACGCATTTTTTTGTTTATAAATTCACCTAACTCATTGCCTAATTTATTGTGTTGAGTGAAAAGGTGTGTCAAAGTATATTGATAATCTGCGCCATTACTTACATGCGTTTCTATAAAAACATCTGGGTTAATATGATGAAATATTTCCGCAAATGCACGCGCATTTTTACTATCTGATTTGATAAAATCCCTGTTTAAATCATAGTTTTGTGCATTGCCTCTAAAGCCATAGAATTCTGGTCCATTTTGGTTGGCTCTTGTGGTGCTGTTCCTGTTTAATGCACCTCCAATATTGTAGGTAGGGATTATGGCAATAATAACATTGTCCAAGCTTTTTTTCAAAGAGTCGTTTTGTACAATGTTTCTCAGTAGTATTTTACAAGCATCTATTCCATCAGGTTCTCCCGGATGAATKCCATTATTAATAAGTACAGTTGTTTTGTGACTGTTCTTTATTTGGAGCGGTTGCTGTTTTAAATTGGTATTGAAAAAYACCACATGTAAAGGATATCCACTATCTGTTTGTCCAAATTCTTGCAAGTAAATCTCTGGGTTTTGAGAAGCAAGCTTTTTGTAATACGTAATAGTTTCTGAATAAGTACTGGTTTCTAGACCATTTGTTTGTTCAAAAATAGTTGTTAAGTGCTGTTCTTTGTCTGACGAATTACAGGAAAAAATGACAGTTAAAATCAATATTGAAATTGCAATCTTTTTCATTAATTGTAGCTTAGGCTTATTTATTGAGAATTGAGACACATTTGGGTACAAACTTAGAAACATCGCCTTGGTACTTTAAAATATCTCTTACAATACTAGAACTAATAAAGGAGGTTTGGGCAGAAGTTAATAGGAAAACGGTTTCTATTTGGGATAATTCCCTATTGGTATGTGCAATGGCTTTTTCAAACTCAAAATCGGCAGGGTTTCTCAAGCCTCTTAAAATAAATTCTGAACCCATTTTTTTACAGTAGTCAATGGTTAATCCTTGGTAGGTGTCTACGCTTATTTTAGGTTCACTTTTAAAAGTTTCCAATATAAATTGCTTGCGTTGTTCAAGAGGGAACATATATTTTTTATCGGAGTTTACACCTATAGCAATGATTATTTTATCAAATAAAGGGAGTGCTCTTTCTATAATGTCTACATGTCCATTAGTGATAGGGTCAAACGATCCTGGAAAAATTGCGATTTTCATTTTGTATGTTTTTTAAGCGATTTGTTGCTTGTTTATTAAATTTGAGAGGCGGTTTATTTTAAAGCCATTTTAATTGTGTTCGAAAATAATTCTTCCAATGATATTCCTGCCGCTATGGCCTGTTGCGGTAGTAAACTAACTTCTGTCAGACCTGGTACAGTGTTCATCTCTAAAAAATGAGGTTCATCATTTATTAAAATAAATTCGGACCTAGAGAACCCAGACATATTCAAACTTTTATATGCTAGTTTTGCTATTTCTCGAAYTCTTGCTGCTACTTTATCAGTTATTTGAGCAGGGGTTACTTCGTTTGATTTACCTTCGTATTTGGCCTCATAGTCAAAAAAGTCGTTTTCAGAAATAATTTCGCTAATAGGAAGTACTTTGATGGCTCCTTGGTATTCAATAACTCCCACGGACATTTCGCGACCGTCTAAAAATTCTTCTATAAGGATTTGTGAATCCTCTTTGTAGGCTTTTTCTATGGCTGCTACTAAGAACTCTTCTTTATATACTTTAGAAATTCCATAACTAGATCCCGCATTGTTTGGTTTTACAAAACAAGGCAATCCTACTTTTTTAACAATGGCTTTGGTGTCTATTGTCTCCCCAAAATCTAAATAATAAGAGATTGCAGTTTTAATGCCGTATGGTTTTACAATGCTCAAGCAGTCTCTTTTATTAAATGTAACTGCCATTTGATAAAAAGGAGCAGAAGTGTGTGGTAAATTTATCAACTCAAAATAGGCCAATAGTTTGCCGTCTTCTCCAGGAGTTCCATGAATGGCATTAAATACACAGCTAAAWGTTAYTTTTTTACCATCWATWATWGYWGAGAAATCRTCYTTRTTAATWKGGAATTCAYWGTTKTTTTCRTCYAYWAGSACCCAYTTKTCTTTTAGKATRTGGATTYTATAAGGWRTAAARYSWGTGTTTTTSAGTGCATTGTAYACTACRTTTCCACTTTTWAGAGAAATTTCWASCTCMGAAGAATAYCCGCCCATSACRATGGCAATATKTTGTCTCATTTTTWGTTTGTAAGTTTRTTAAGTMCAGATACAAACATACGCTAAAAAGCAAACATTTAAAAATTAATGTATTTTGTAACCGTACATTTTATAGTATCTTTGTCAATTCTAAAAACAAACTATGAATTTTTTAACTTTTCTTAAGAGTAAACGTTTTTTAATGCAAATAGCACTTGCAGCTGTTGTGATTGTTGTATTTGTGTTTTTACTGTTTAAGTGGTTGAATATTTCTACCAATCACGATCAAAAAATTGAAGTACCAAATTTAAGCAAAATGGTCTTGGATGAAGTAGGAGATACCTTGAGCGAATTAGACCTAGCGTATAAAATAATCGATTCAGCAAGTTATAATCCTAATTTTCCTCCAAAATCTGTAATTGAACAGAGTCCAGAGGCAGGCGATTTTGTAAAAGAAAAAAGAAAAATATATTTGACATTAAACCCTTCCAATTATAGAAACGTAACTATTCCGGAGTTTTATGGCAAAACCAAACGAAATATCTCTCCAGTGCTAATCGCACAAGGTTTTAGAATCAGTACAGATTATATTATTGTTTCTGATATCGCTTTAGGAGTAGTGAGAGGGATGAAATTTAAAGGAAAAAGCCTTGAAAAAGGTGATAAAATACCTAAAAACTCGTTATTAACATTGGTTTTAGGAGATGGAGAAGGAACAGGACGTTATAATTTTACCGAACAAAAGAACTAATGAATCAACCAGAAGAAAACAACGAATTACACGAGCATTTTAGATATGTAGCTAACGAAGGGCAAGAACCTTTGCGTGTAGATAAATTCTTAATGAATTTTATGGAGAATGCAACCCGTAATAAAATTCAGCAAGCAGCAAAAGAGGGAAACGTTTTAGTAAACGATATCCCCGTAAAATCTAATTACAAGGTAAAGGCAAATGATGTAGTTCGTTTGGTTTTAGCACACCCACCGCATGAACAATTGTTGGTGGCAGAGGATATTCCTTTGGATATAGTGTATGAAGATGACCAAGTATTGGTGGTTAATAAAGTTGCAGGAATGGTGGTGCACCCTGGTCATGGAAACTATAGCGGAACGTTGGTGAATGCATTGATTCATCACTGTGAAAATGTACCGATGAATAGTAATGATCGTCCAGGTCTAGTACATCGTATAGATAAGGATACCAGTGGATTGTTAGTGATAGCAAAAACGGAACTGGCCATGGAAAAATTGTCGAAACAGTTTTTTGATAAATCTACCAAACGTATTTACCATGCATTGGTATGGGGAAATGTAAAAGAAGATTCAGGAACAATAGAAGGAAATGTAGGACGTAGTTTAAAAAACAGATTGCAAATGACTGTTTTTCCTGACGGAGAGTTCGGAAAACATGCAGTAACACATTATAAGGTGTTGGATCGTTTTAGCTATGTAACTTTAGTGGAATGTCAGTTAGAAACTGGTCGTACTCAYCAGATTCGTGCGCATTTTAAACATATAGGGCAYACYTTATTTAATGATGARCGYTAYGGMGGWGAAAGAATWTTAAAAGGAACKACGTTTACCAAATACAARCAATTTGTWGACAAYTGTTTTAATATTTTACCAAGACAAGCMTTGCATGCAAAARCSYTWGGATTTGWACATCCMACAACSGGWGAATTYATGGAGTTTRAYWCAGAAGTYCCTGCAGATATGAAGGAATGTTTGGATAAATGGATGAATTATACAGARAATCAAAGRKCTTAATCTTAGTTTTGTGATGATAATAAAATAAAAAATCCTCTTAATTGAGGATTTTTTTATATACTAACAACAAGCAACCAACAACAACAACAACAACAACAACAACAACAACAACAACATCTAACATCTAACATCAATGAAAATAGTAATATCTCCGGCAAAATCATTGGATTTTGAAACAGTGGTACCGACACAACATCATACAGAAGCTATTTTTTTAAAAGAGGCGGAAGTGTTGAGCAATGTTCTCAAAAAGAAAACGCCTAAAAAAATTGGGGAGTTGATGCATATTTCTCCTGCCTTGTCTGAATTGAATTGGCAAAGAAATCAGGATTGGGAGTTGCCATTTGATACTGAAAATGCCAAACAAGCTGTTTTTGCTTTTAATGGTGAAGTATATATTGGGTTAGATGCCTATACGTTGTCAGAGGAAAAAATAAATAGCTTACAAGAGAAACTACGTATTTTGTCAGGACAATATGGATTGCTAAAACCATTGGATCTAATGCAGGCATATAGATTGGAAATGGGGACGAAATTAAAAATACGTACCAAGGATAACTTGTATAAATTTTGGGGAACAAAAATTACCGATGCCTTAAATACGGAGTTGGTTGAAAATGAGGTTTTTGTTAATTTAGCAAGCAACGAGTATTTTAAATCGGTGCAATCTAAAAACATTAAAGTACCTGTAATTACACCTGTTTTTAAAGACTATAAAAATGATAAACTAAAAGTGATCAGTTTCTTTGCAAAGAAAGCGAGAGGATTAATGGTCCGTTTTATTCTAGATAATAATATTGAAACAGTATCGGGTCTAAAAACATTTAATAGCGAAGGTTATGCATTTGACGAAAAACTATCGTCGGATGTTGAACTAGTATTTACTCGTTAATATTCAGAATTAATAACATAAAAAAAACCTCGCATTGCGAGGTTYNTTTATAAAGTTYGGTTYCCTGAAACAAATATCTATTCCATTCTCCAGATTCTACATGTGTAAAAGCTTTTTTTGATTTTCTAATCAACGCTAATAGTAAGCCTATTGCATGCTCAGCAGTAGCTCTAACTTCATTTAAAAAAGCCTCTTCATTTTTTAAACTAACCACCTTAATTCCAAACTCTTTACAGGCCTCAACATCAATGTGGTCTAAACCAGTCACTGCACAAATAATGTATTTACATTTCACATTTTCTAATATATCCCTAGTTAATTTGTGATTTAAACGAAACCAAAATATATCACATGCATTTAGCGAATTTTTTAGATCTTCCGCTATTCTAAGAGACACATACTTTATATCAGAAATTTTTAACAATAAGTCATAAGCTTCTGATGTTAATTTAGCTATTCCTGAAATATGAGTAATTAATTTTCGCATACTTAATTATCTAGTTTACCTTCTTTCCATAACTTAATTAAACCTTTTGCCATCAACAAATCTCTTTCTGTGTCAATATTTACCCATTTAGATTCAGGCATTATATAAGCCTTTTTATTAGGTGAAATTAATTTACTGGTTTCTTTAAAATATTTTGTAGTAATAGCATAAATACTACCATTTCTTAAGAATACTGGACTTAAATCTTGTCTACGTTTTTTTTCACCCTCCAAATCTAAAGAATTCATACTAAGAGATACGTCAACTTCATACATTCTAGCTGGATGAATATCGTTTAGTTCAACAACAGAAACCACATTTTCTAATGTTTTATCTTGTATAAACATATTTATTACATTATCAATATCGCTTCCTTCTCTTATAGGTGCAGTAGGCTGTAATAAAATAATTAGATCATAACCCCCTTTTAGTTTTTCTAAAACTTCGAAAATAACAGGCTCAATAGGACTCGTATCTTGTGCATTTATAAAATTTCTTTTATAAAATTTACAAACATATTCT
>NVSD01000004.1 GCA_002401105.1 Flavobacteriaceae bacterium
ATGTGCTAAAACCTGTTCTGATTGTAAATTTTATCTGTTTCAATTTATTAATCCGAAATTGTGCTARAATCGTACCGATTCAACTTTATTATTTTAAGTTTCAAATTTCAAATCGGACAGCTCAATATTCAGATAACTTTATTAATCTTAATAATGCTAAATTGTTGATTTCCGACTGGAATTCCGCCATTAAATACAACACCCATATATCAACAATCTCCACTCAATAGTCGACGATATATCGCTAATAGCTGTTACTGTTACAGGTATTTATTATTTAAATTAATTTTCTAAACTTGCAGATTAATAATACAAGCTCCTCAAATATACAATTATTAGTTATATGCTTTTCGCTAAGTAACTCTTTTTAACTGTAAAAACAAAAACCACAAACATCACCCAAAACAATCACTTTCCACTCCCCTAGCCTTCGCTATAATTCCCCTTCTTTCTTTTTTTAATATTTTTCTTTGAGAATGGGAGCAATATAGTGATGCTAAGTTGGGAGACTTTGTGAAGCGGATGCATCCTTAGCGTAACACACCGCACAAACACTAAGTTATTGTGTGTATTATTTCGAGTTATATTAAATAAAATATACAGTAAATCATTCCTAAATTGRAWCCTGAATGACATAATATTGCTCCCAATATAGAATCRGTTCTTTTTTTCATTTCAAAGAATAATAAACTAACAATAAACATTGCTACTACCCATATTAAGGCTGGAACCAAATAAAAGTCCCAATTTTTATTTACGAAAACTAATCCAAAATGAGAAATATGAGTTAATGCAAAAGCAGCACTATCTATAATTGACGCTTTTTTATTTCCAACAGATTTAGCAAAACTTCCGTGGACGATTCCTCTAAAAAACAATTCTTCTCCAATTGGACTAAAAATCATTCCAGTAATTGCCATTATCAGAAATAGTGTCCTTTTTGATTGCGCAGAAATGTTTTCAGGAATATTATATGATTCCCCAATATATTCATACCAATTTTCAGGAGATTCCCCATATAAACTATGCCCTAAAAGGTATAGGACAACACTAAATATTACTCCTATTACCAAAGCCAGAATCAAATAATTCAGTTTTTTAGTAGTTGTGATTCCTATTTTTTTTCTTCCGTACTTACTTAAAAACACGAATGGAATTAATGCAGAAAGAAACATTACCAAACCTATTAAACTATAATTTCCAGTTTCATTTGCTTTCAGCACCAGAATAAATCGAGTAGCACAGACAATCAAAAGTAAGAATAGTCCAAATTTCCAGTCGAACTTAAAATATCTATTCCAAAAAGGTTTTAATTCATATTTCATTCTYTCGCAATGTTGATTTTAATTACTGCTAATGGCTTGTGTATGATGTGCAACTTAGAATMCKMAKKAYWKYMWTTGTWKCMWRYYWYMWGYTTAANAWATATTCGGTCGGTGTTCTYCTTGAAAAYKCRTTATAACTTAGAGWTTACCTTGCATTTGATTTAACTTCCTGCAACTGTCMTTTGGTTTATRAGRTCTTATTTAAATTTATTTCCCAAATTATAATMGYTCTATCGTCCCCTGCAGAAATCAAATAATTATTGTAGGTGCTCCAAATTAATTTATTTACAGAAAAYWGGTGTCCATCATAKTTTTCTTTGTYAATCACTTTTAATARTTGRAATGTTTTCGAATCCCAAATTTTTAWTKTTTTGTCACGACTAGCMGTAGCAAATAAGTYAGMATTTGGGCTRTACRCAATATCRTAAATTGCCCAATCATGAGCAGGAATTGATTTTATTTTYTCATAAYSTCCAACWTGCCAKATGTTCAAATGAGCATCTCTMCCCCCCGTTAAAAGGAATTTMCCATCAGGACTGAAACGSACAACATTTGACGAAAGCCGATGTCCAACAAASACCTTTTTTWCCAGCAATGTTTTTARRTCAAAAATRCGAATGTTGCAATCTCCTGAAGCAACAGCTATTTCAGAAGTTTTATAATTAAAATCAATATCTCGTACTTTTTCATTGCATAGTTTTTCAATCTTGATCAAGTCGAAAGTTTCAAGTGAAAAAACTGCAAAATTACCGTCTCCACCAGCCGTATAAATGCAATTGGTTTCAATAGAATACCTAATACAAAAAATATGAGAAGTATGGTTTTTTAGAATTTTTATTTCATCGTTCTTTTCTAAATCTAATATATGAACATTGCCATCTGAAGTTCCTGCCAGTAATAATTGCTTTTCGGGAATGTGACAAATAGCATGTAAAACGGAAGGATAACTAGCTACAAATTTTTTATCTTGAAATGTTTTTAAACTCCATTGAGCGATTATCTTATCGCCACTACCAGAGAAAATAAGATGTTCATCTATTCCTTTATCTAAAGCATATATTGACTCACTATGTCCTGTAAGTGTTGCTATTTTCTTTACTTCAATTCTCATTTATACAGCATGTTTTTTATTTTATTTTTTCTTTATTCTCTTAAAACCAAATCAAAATATTTACCTTCGGTGAGACTTCGTGTTGGCGGTCTTCATTAAAAATACAGAACTTTCTCTTAAGCAACAAACCCGCATTGCGTTTAGATTTTGTTGGCAACTGGCTGTTTTTCTATAATACTTATTCCGTAATCTTTGTCATACAGATAAAAATAATTTCCGTCTTCGTGTTCAAATTCAAGTATTTCAAAATCAGTTTTTTTCATAAAATCCGATAGATTTTGATTTAAACATTTAATATTTTTTTCCGCTTGAAGTTTTAACGGGAAATTTTCAGAATTCGGGTTTTTTGTATGTATATAAATTCCATCTTCTCCGCTGTCATTTTCATCAATCACTATCCACGTTTGATATTCATTCGGATATTTTTTGAGCTCAGATTTAACATTCTCGAATTCAGTTAGTAGTTTCTTAAGAAACTCTTTTCTTGAATCCCAGTTTTTGTTTCCGTCACCATCCCAATCGATATGAGTGTGCCAAAAGTCAAACCAACTATTCTTTCCTCCGCTAAAATCAAGTTTTTTTGTTATCGTATTCATTTCTCAGAGTTCTGTTTTTTACTTGTTGCCAACGTTAGTATAAGAAATCGTAGGGCGGTTAAAAAGAACTGACTTTATAGGTAGTAATTAGCCAAATATACGACTTTTATGTTTATGTTTTTCCAAATATCAAATCGTATATTTGGCGGTTTTTATTAATAGGAATGAACTTTAATATTAGATAAATTGCCCTATGTTTTTTATACACTGTTGGCAATATTTTTTATTTCTTTTTTGCTTCTTCAGTCAATTTATTAAATATATTTCTCAATTCAGTTTCTTTAGTTAATTTAAAAATGTCTAATAAATAACAAACGCTTTCTGCTTCCCAAGCATATTGAGATATATTCCGATTATATCTTTTTAAGAGTTTATGCAGACTTGTTTTTTTTACAGTTCCACCAACTTCTTTTTCCAATGCAATAATAAACTCATTCAAATTCTTGACAGAAGTTTTCCAATCTCCCCAATTACTTTCTGCTTCCAATATTTTTTCCGCAATCTTTCTATCGTTTTCATTTTTGAAATGACTTTCTTCGATTAAGTCAAATAGTTTGTCAAAGGTCAGATTATTCATTTATGTTTTATGAGGTTAGTTTTTAAGTATAATCGAATTCTTTAATTTCTCCAATAAATTCAAAATTTTCTGATTTTTCGATGGAGCGAGAAATTGAAAAAGGTTCAGAAATCCAATTATTTTCCAACAGATATTCTTTAATTTCATTATCAAGTTGTTTTTCTGCTCTAAACCTTGGTTTTATGAAGWCTTTTAGTTTTTCAAAATAGTAATTCAGTTTACGCTTATAAACTGATTTGGTAATAACAAAAATTCGATTTTGGGTTTGACTGTACTTAATGTCTTCTCGTAAAACAATTTTAATTCTCCAAAAAATAGGTTTGTGTTCTTTATAACAAATCAAGTTTCCAATAGGTGTCTCTAATGTTCCTCCAAACTCATTTTTTACATAATGTCGTATTTCAGCAACAATGACATTTTCATTTCTTTCTTTCCATAAAAATAGGTATTTGTCTAATAGGATTGTGTCTGTCATAAATTATTGCCAACACCCATATATCAACAATAGAAACARATAATTGACGATATATCTCCAATAACTATTAGTGATTACAGGTATTTATTATTTTAATTAATTATCTAAACTTGTACATTAACAATACAAGCTATTTCAAATATACAAATATTAGTAATACGCTTTGCGCTAAGTAACTCTTATTTATTGTAATAAAAAAGACCATAAACCTTACCCAAAACAATCACTTTCCACTCCCCTAGCCTTCGTTATAATTTCCATAGGATAGTCATACAATTCCAATACTTTAATGGCGTTTCTAGTTTTTAATTTCCCTTCTTTCAATTTATGATCAAAAAACAAGCTTTCATTTAGTATAGATTCGCTAAAATGATGGAGCTTGTAATTATCTTCCGATAGTAAATCGGTCAATTCAATATCGTGTGTAGACACCATCACCATATGATTCCCCTTGTTTAAATAGGATAAAATCGCCTTTCCTGCAGACACGCGTTCCACCGTATTGGTTCCCTTAAAAATTTCGTCTAGCACAAACAGGCAAGGCTGTTTGGAATGTGATGCTTTTATCAACTTTTTAATATTGAGTACTTCTTGCAAATAATAACTGGTTTGTTCGGATAAATCGTCCGAAATTCGAATCGATGAATACAGTTTAAAATACGGAGCCTGATAACTTTTCGCAAAACAAAAATAGCAAGTCTGTGCTAGTATGGAGTTCAATGCCATGGTTCTAATAAAAGTAGATTTCCCAGACATGTTTGAGCCTGTTAACAACAAACTATCATTGACTAAGATTAAATCGTTGTCAATACAATTTCCCACC
This sequence comes from Flavobacteriaceae bacterium, assembly GCA_002401105.1. Taxonomy (GTDB): domain Bacteria; phylum Bacteroidota; class Bacteroidia; order Flavobacteriales; family Flavobacteriaceae. The sequence goes on from NVSD01000004.1 coordinate 4,908, forward strand.
AAAGGATGTGTAATTTCAGAGACTGACAACTGTTTTTCTGATACAAATACAGGTGTACACGTTGGCAGTGCTCCAGCCCTCACCGATGCGGTGGAGATCGCCGCATCTACCTTTCCTATAAACTGAAACAAGGCATCTATATGTTGTTTTTCCTTTGTGATGTCCTCTATAAAGCTATAAAAGACCAACAATTCCAAATTGAATTGAATTTTGATCAATTCTATGGGGAGCCAAAACAAGGCAGCATATTCATTAGTCAGCCCTTTTTCAAACCTAATAAACTCCGTTTTCAATTGAATACTCTGTACGTGTTTTATAAAAGAAACCTCATCAAAATGCGTCTTCAATTCCTCAAAAGACAGTAGTTTTTTACTGACTTTTAATGCTTTTGTAAGCTGAGAAACCCCATTGATATAATAATTAATATTGTCCTTGTTTTTATAATGAAACACCGTATTTACACAGAACAAGGGTAGTAAAAACAAGGAAAACATAGGATTTACAAAGGCCAATCCCAAGCAGATTACCGAAGCGATAGACGAGGCATAAATAAATTTAAAATAGCTTGGTTTTTTTAGAGGCTCGTCATTTATCAATAATTCTAAATCGTAGGCTTCTTCTGTTTTTAATACGGATAAATTCCACTGAGACTCCAGCCTTAAGGAGTCGTTTTCTAAGAACAAATCGCTTAATTTTCCAAATTCCTTGAGCTCCTCAATTCCTCCAATGGTTCGGAGCTTAAAATACAAGTATTGCTGCCCTATTTTTGAAGTGGTTCTGTCTAAAAACTTAAAGAGTTCGTCCAAATCCAAATCCTCTTTTGTTGCATCAGCAATGATATGATAGGCCTCTTTTTTATGAAAATTATTCTCGTAATAACGTGAAATATTATAGAAATTGAAAAAATCRTCTTTCTTAGGCTTTCCCCAATTTTTCACTAAAGAATCTCTAAAGTTCTTCCTTCTTTTTTTACGATGATATTGGGCCATCAAAAAAATAGACACCAATATAAAAACAATTCCTAAAACCCAATTCATAGCAATAAAATTTTATGATTCTTCCTTCAAAATAACCGCTTTATAAATTAAATACTGAGCTAATACATAAGTAATCATCACTAAAATATTAAACAGCATCATAGGCTTGTAAAATAGATTGACCGATAAAATAGTATCGGAACTCATAAATACAAATGCTCCTAACATCATAGTCAATGCATGGGTTGTTTTCTGTTGCTTGTACAAAACAGTAGCGACTGTTCCGAATGCTCCAATAACCATTGCATATACAATTACGGGGATCAACATCTCTCCCAAATCATCTTTTAAAAACAAAATCAGCCCTGCTACTAATATTCCAAAAGGAATAGCAGTTATTAGGACTTTTTTAAGCTTTACTTCCTTCCACCAAGCAATTACTACCTTTATAAAAAACAGATGCGCTATTAAAAACGACCCCAATCCCAACATAAAAAACAATTCACCTTCAAATAGTAAAAACACATCTCCCAAAAATGAAAACACCATTGCCAATACATAAATTTTATTTATCTGTTTCCTTGTACTAACCTTATACAAGGCTATCAGGGACAGTAAAATTAAAGGTTTGAATACAAGGCGTAGAATTTCTATTTTAAATACAATTCCTAGCATGTCTAGGGATGCTACAATTATAAAAATTAAAAGGGCTATTTTTTTGTTCATTGGTTGTTTGTTGTTTATTGCTTGTTGCTTGTTGCTTGTTGCTTGTTGCTTGTTGCTTGTTGCTTGTTGCTTGTTGCTTGTTGCTTGTTGCTTGTTGAAAAATATGAAATTCTTTTTAAATGTAACTATTTAATTGAATAAAGACACAAGATTACTTGAACCAAGAATTAGGACTCTTGACATTAGCGGATTTAGAAAAGACACAAGACTATGTGAGCAATAAAGTAGCCATTCTTTGCGCACCTTCTTTACGCTGGATTCCCGCCTTCGCGGGAATGACACTCAGGGTGGGATACTCAGACTGCGACACTCGGGGTGGGATACTTAGACTGGGACACTCGGGTTGGGATAGATGTACTGGGATACTCAGGCTGGGATGCCTGTTCGTTCGAGTCAAACACAATGCATCATTCACAAACATTGCTCACATCGTATTGCTCACACACGCATCCGTCATCCTCGCGAACGCGGGGATCCAGCGTTAGAGAAGCACAGCATGAGTAGCATTTATAATTAGAAAAGACACAGGACTACTTGAGCCAAGAATTAGGACTATTGACATTAGCGGATTTAGAAAAGACACAAGACTATTTGAACCAAGAATCAGGACACTTGACATTAGCGGTATCATAGACGCAAGACTATGTGAGCAATAAAATAACCATTCTTTGCGCACCTTCTTTACGCTGGATTCCCGCCTTCGCGGGAATGACACTCAGGGTGGGATACTCAGACTGCGACACTCGGGGTGGGATAGATGTACTGGGATACTCGGGGTGGGATAGTTGTGCTGGGACACTCAGACTGGGATGCCTGTTCGTTCGAGTCAAACACAATACATCATTCACAAACATTGCTCACACCACAATGCTCACACACGCATCCGTCATCCTCGCGAACGCGGGGATCCAGCGTTAGAGAAGCACAGCATGAGTGGCATTTATGGTTAGAAAAGACACAAGAATGCTTGAGTCAAGAATTAGGCCTATTGACATTAGCGAATTTAGAAAAGACACAGGATGACTTGAGTCAGGAAACAAGACACTTGACATTAGCGGTATTATAGACGTAAGATTATGTGAGCAATAAAGTAGCCGTTCTTTGCGCTGGACTCCCGCCTTCGCGGGAATGACACTCGGGGTGGGATACTTAGACTGGGACACTCGGGTTGGATACTTGTGCTTGGATACTCAGACTGGGATGCCTGTTCGTTCGAGTCAAACACAATGCATCATTCACAAACATTACTCACATCGTATTACTCACGCCACAATGCTCACACACGCATCTGTCATCCTCGCGAACGCGGGGATCCAGCGTTAGAGAAGACACGCAACATCTTCAGTCAGAATACAAATCAAGTTCAGCATATCAAAACATCAATTCCAACTCAAACCAGTCCTGTTTCCTATGTCCAGTTTCTTGCGTCCTAATAAAAAGAAGGTAGCACACATTTATCCGAAAGCTGATTTTTATAAATCTCAAAATCAATCTCCAAACTCCTTTTTATAATTTTACTTTCTTGATTATGACAGCTTAAACAAGCGCCCACAGTCAACATTTTTTGTTGTTCTTTTATAGAAAAGGGTCTGAAATCTGTCCTGGTGGATTTGATTCGTTCAGGGTTATCTTTTGTTAAAAATGGTATCCAAGCATCCTCTGGTAATCCATCATTTACATTATTCGCATAGTCTGGGACAAAGGTAAAAGTTCCTTTTCCTGAACTCGTATTATATGTTAATGTCCCACTACCATAACCCAATGCTTGTGGATCCAAATGACAAGATACGCAGTCCCGAACTTCCTTTGTAGTGGTATGCGGGGCACTTGGAGCATATAATCTATGAAAGCTCGTATCTTTTGTAGACAAAGAGTCAAAACTCTTGTGATCTATAGTTAAAATCATTCCAGGAATGGCTGGTTTTATTTGAATACCATCCTTGGTTTCTTTCACACCTAAAGATGGTTTTGTCGCTTCATATTCAGCCACAAATTCCTTCCATTGGCCCTTGGTTTTTTGCTTKTCMAGTAAGTCGTAYCCCAAGGCATTSGRYTCATATTCATTATGGCATCCGATGCATTTAGTCGCCCATGAYGAATGACAAGTACTACAGGMCACATTTGTATGARCWAGATCTTTAGCACAGCTTCCTTGYGGACTTAAAACATGKAGTTTATTATCWTTTTTMCYRATTAAAAAAGCCGTGTCATTTTTTATAAACGTATTTACTAAAGGGTGATTTCCATCGGCCACCGCAATCATTTCTTCGTTTTGGTGCGTGTATTTACGATGCATAAATACCAATAAGGATTCGGTGTCYAATTCCTCGTATTTCACGGTATTCCAATCTCCTTTTGTATGACAATCACTACARGTCACTTTTACAGCATCTTCCGCATGGGCATAAGTTTCCCCATCACCCATTACCTCATGTGAACTGTGGCAATCTATACACAACAATCCCAATCCATGATGCACATCCTCTTCTATATATTTATAAACYCGCTTGTCATCATTTACTTTATACCTTGAGTTATCRTTGGGAATTTCATCATCATTATAAATAGTTTCCTGCCAACCTTCATAATTGGTGGAAATYCGTCCCGATCGACTATGACAGCCATAACAGTGYATATTTGTCATAAAAAYATCTGTAGAAGGATGGCTTGAAGGYAASTCCTYTTTGTCCGAATCTAAATATTTTTTTAAGTCATCCGTAGCCTTTTTTGTATAATTTAAATGACAAGCATTACAGCCTCCACCTCTACTCATTTGGCTAATGGGACCAAATTCCGTTTTCTCTGCTCCCAAATGGCAATTGGAACACAAATCTCTGATGTGTTTTTCTGCTCCTGTATGTTTAATTTTGGTGATATGATAACTATTATTTGGACTTGCTACTTCTCCGAAAATGAATTTATCTACGGCCACAATCCCACTATTAGTAGTCATGAGTGAATTGTTTATTTTTTTTAACTCGTTCGGGTGGCAAACACCACAAGTCTCAGCGGCATCCGACAAATTCCCCGGAATATTCACCATATTTTTATGTGCACCTTCTTTTGTTTTATGTTCACCATCCCCTAAATGACAACTCACACAACCAATATAAGCAGGGTTGTGATATTCAGAATAACCTTCGTTTTGTTGGTGACAATTAAAACAAGATTCTTGATTACTTGTAGTATCGTATTCCGAATTAGAAAATGAATAATCCCAAGGTTTCATNAAAAAAAAATGCACCTACTATTAGCAATCCAATACTAAAAACAACCAAATATTTTTTCATCACAAATTTATTTACACGCATTAGAGATACTAATAACTGCTCTTTTATTTATTGATACCATACTCACAGAAGGCTTTGAACCAACAAATTTATATCATTTCAAATGTAAGACAAAGAAACCAACACTTTACTGATATAAGTCAACTAGCTGAAAGCCCGCAGCACCAGTAACCATACGGTTTCTATGTAACCAATGTTACCATACTAAATTGATTTCATGACTTTTATCAGCTGAAATACAAGCCTTCAAAAGTAACTTTACAATGTCAAATAAATCAAATCAACATGAACAATTCAAGGAGAAAGTTTATAAAAATTTCCGCATTAGGTATTGGAGGCGCCGCTGTAACAGCATCTTCCTTYAAACTATTTGGTTCTAATTCCTATATGGAAACGATATCCCAAGAAAAYACGGAAGMACTACTAAAAACCACCCCTACTTATTGTGAAGTTTGTTTCTGGAAATGTGCTGCTTGGGCACATACCAACCAAAAGGGAGAAATCAAAAAGATTATAGGAAATGACGACGAYCCGCATTGTTACGGTCGATTATGTCCTAGAGGMACGGGAGGTGTAGGAATGTATGCTGATGAAGAYAGATTAAAAACACCTTTGATTCGAAAAACCGTTGACGGAGAAGAAACATTTGTAGAAGCTACATGGGACGAAGCATTGTCACTTATCGCTACAAAGTTTCAAGGAATCAAAGACAACTATGGAGCAGAAAGCATTGCCTTGATGAAACAYGGATCACCTGGAAGTCRTTTTGAACATTTATTCAAAGCTTTTGGTTCTGACACTATTGGAGAACCTGCGTATGCACAATGTAGAGGTCCCAGAGAAACAGGTTTTGGTTTGACATTTGGTTCCTGGGTTGGATCTCCAGAACCCACGGATATTAGAGACACGAAATGCTTGGTATTAATAGGCGCTCATATAGGCGAAAACATGCATAATWCCCAAGTGCAAGAAATGTCTGCTGCCATAGATAACAAGGCTACTATAATTACCGTAGACCCTCGTTTATCAACAGCTGCCAGTAAATCTACCCATTGGTTGGCCATCAAACCTGCGACAGATATCGCCTTGCTTTTATCTTGGATGCACGTGATTATTAACGAAGAATTATACGATAAAGAATATGTAAAAAAATACGGTGTTGGATTTGACGAGTTAAAAAAACACGTACAGGAATACACACCAGAATGGGCCTATGGAATTACCACYATTAAACCTGCCGAAATTAGAGAAACGGCWCGWAAAATGGGGCAKGCAGCACCWTCRGTAATCATTCATCCAGGACGCCATGTSACTTGGTATGGTGATGATAGCCAACGTGCCAGAGCMGTTGCTATTTTAAATGGAYTGCTAGGTTCTTGGGGAAGACGTGGTGGTTTTTACTTTAAAGAAAAAATTAAAGTACCTACCTATCCACATCCTACATTCCCAACACCTAAATGGACATGGAGAGAAATTGGAGCCGCTTATCCCATGGCTCAAATGGGAATTACCAACGAAATGGTAAAAGCCTCTATTCCAAAAAACAATCCTAAATACCCAATCAAAGCATGGTTGGTAGCAGGAACAAATTTGCCAAACACCCTTCCTAATAAAAAGGAAACGGAGGAAGCTATGGATGCCTTAGATTTTATGGTTGTGGTGGACACCATGCCAATGGACATAACTGGCTATGCCGATGTTGTACTTCCAGAATGCACCTACTTAGAACGCTACGACGGAATTCGRTCTTCTMCTAACAGAGCACCMTCCATCGCCTTGAGAATGCCWGCAGTAAAACCCAAATACAATTCAAAACCAGCWTGGTGGATTGCCAAAAACATTGGAGAAAAATTGGGRCTGAGTGATTTCTTTAATTATAATGATTTTGAAGAAGTAATTGCCTGGCAATTGGAGAAAATGGGCACTTCCTTGGAGGAAATGAAAAAAATAGGCGTTAAAAACTTTCCGAGAAAATCCGGATCTATGTTTATAGACGAAAACAAAACACATGAATTTGGTACCACTTCTGGTAAAATAGAATTCTATTCCCAAGAGCTAAAAGACCTCGGTTTTGACCCGATGCCCAAATACMCTGCCCACGAAGAACCAGCACCWGGTTATTACCGTTTAAATTATGGTAGATCACCTGTACACACTTTTAGTAGAACGGCTAACAACCCCAATTTAAGTGAACTAAAAAGCGAAAATGACTTATGGGTAAATCCAAAAGYAGCTAGAATTCTAGRTATAAGAACRGGACAGGARGTCTGGTTAGAAAACCAAGATGGTGTGGTATCATCGTTCTCCATAAAAGTACGTGTTACAGAACGCATCCGATGGGATTCTGTYTATATGATTCATGGATTTGGTCATCAAARYAAAAAATTAAGCMGRGCTTTTGGMAAAGGRRYKARTGATACAGAAATGATTACWAAAGTTAATATAGAYCCTTTAATGGGTGGTACAGGAATGCGAGGAAACTTCGTGAAAATAATAACAGAAAACCCAAAAATTAGTTAATTATGAGATATGCCATGGTTATTGACACAAAAAAATGTGTTGGGTGTAGCGATTGCGTTGTTGCCTGTCAAACGGAAAACAATGTRCCTATTGGCTACTGCAGAGATTGGATTACTGAAACCGTAAACGGAACTTATCCAACTGTTACATTAGAATTAAAATCGGAACGATGCAACCATTGTGACGATGCTCCTTGTGTACGTACCTGTCCTACAGGGGCGAGTCATCAATTAGAAAACGGAATTGTATTGGTTACCCCTGACGACTGTATTGGTTGTGGTGCTTGTATTCAATCCTGCCCTTATGATGCYCGTTTCCAACATCCCGAAGGATATGTWGAYAAATGTACTTTCTGTTATCACAGAGTAGAAAAAGGGCAATTACCTGCTTGTGTATCGGTATGTCCAACCCACTGTATGTATTTCGGTGATTTAGACAATCCGAACAGCGAAGTATCACTTTTATTAAAAAACAGGACCTGGAAAACCTTAGCCCCAGAAGCGGGAACCAAACCTAATGTATATTATTTAACCTAAACGATTATGAAAGAAGAATTATTTATAAGTGGTAGACATTTAGAAAATATTGATCCTCACTTGGCWGTTTGGCATTGGCCCATAGCCCTGTATTTATTTGTAGGAGGTTTGGCRGCTGGATTGCTGTTTTTTGCGGCGCTRTTTTACTTATTAAAAAAAGAAAAACAAATGCCCGCTACTATAAAAGTAGCYACTATTATTGCTCCAATTGCACTTATTGTAGGACTRTTAGCATTGATGTACGATTTGACACACAAAATTTATTTTTGGAAATTATACACYACCATCCGATTGGAATCTCCAATGTCCTGGGGAGCTTGGGTACTTATGTTGATTGTCCCATTATCTATGGCTTGGGTATTTAGTTATTTTAACGAACTATTCCCTGCCCTTAACAACAAATTATCCTTTTTAAATGGAATTCAACAATGGCTTATAAAAAACAGAAAATACATGGCCATGTTATTACTACCGCTCTCTATTATTTTAGGCGTTTATACGGGTATTTTACTATCTGCTTTTAACGCACGTCCTTTATGGAGTACTAGTATTTTAGGTCCCTTATTTTTAATCTCCGGACTTTCTACTGGAGCAGCGGCTATTATCTTAGTCTCTAAAAGTCATGTTGAAAAGAAGCTTATCGGAAAAATAGATCTAGGACTTATCATAATAGAACTCGCATTAATCACTCATATGATTATGAGTTACTACGCCGGTACCGAAGTACATCTGGAAGCCGTAAACTATTTAGTACGCGGAGAATTCACACTTATGTTTTTCGGTTTTGTGGTGCTATTAGGGTTGATWRTYCCTGCMCTCATGGAATCCTTAGAACTKWTGGGCTTTAAAGTTCCAACAGCAGTTCCTGCCATACTTGTAATTATCGGAGGTTTCATTTTCCGATTTGTGATGGTGGAAGCGGGACAACTCACCCATTATATCTACTAATATTTAAAACTATTGTATGAATTTAAATAAAGAAACAAACGCACATGTATATTGGAATCCCTATTTCGGTGGATTGCTATTGGGTTTATTAATCCTATTCACTTTTTACATGACAGGTCGTGGTTTGGGAGCCAGTGGCGCCATGAAAAGTTCCGTAGTTACCGTAGTAGACGCCATCGCACCAACACATGCGGCGAACAATGCCTATTACAGTAAATTTATAAGTGATGATAAATCACCGATGAAGACCTGGTTGGTATTTGAAACCCTAGGAATGCTTATTGGAGGATTTATCTCTGGAGCACTCTCGGGACGCATTGGATGGAGGGTTCAGCACTCTCCTAAAATCACCAGTAAACGTCGTCTAATCTATGCCTTGTCCGGAGGAATATTATTTGGTTTAGGAGCACAATTAGCACGWGGATGYACYAGTGGMGCAGGRCTCAGYGGRATGGCWGTATTATCTACAGGAGGTTTTATCACTGCATTTAGCATTTTTGGTATGGGCTATATCGTCGCTTACTTTTTTAGAAAAAACTGGATTTAATCAATTTAAAAAAAATATATGGGACCAATTTTACCAAACGGTATTATACCCTCAGAATGGGATAGTATCATTGCAATTATCATAGGAATGGCTTTTGGCTTTATCTTAGAATCTTCGGGRTTTTCTTCTTCTAGAAAATTAGCGGGGGTATTTTACGGCTACGATTTTGCTGTATTAAAAGTGTTTTTTACAGCGGCMGTAGTGGCTGTAATAGGTGTGTATTATATGAACTACGTAGGACTTAYTAATGTAGCWCATTTATATGTRCATCCCACCTATGTTTGGGCTGCTATTATTGGCGGTTCCATTATGGGCGTAGGATTTGTGATGGGTGGCTTTTGTCCTGGAACGGGTATTTGTGCTATGGCCATCGGAAAAATAGACGCCATGGTTTATATCGTCGGAATTTTGATAGGTGTATTTATATTCTCGGAATCCTTTAGTTTATTTGAAGGAATTTATGAAGGCGAAAGCTTAGGAAATATCACTTTAATGGATACGTTTGGAATGGAACCTGAATGGGTTATTTTCTTCTTTGCTCTGATGGCCATCGTCGCTTTTATTGTGACAAGCTTTATACGAAAACGTGTCAAGAGTATTTTTTATTAATTTTAAAATGATGAAAAACATGTTAGACAAACGCTATACATTACTTGCCATTGTACTATTGATTCTTGGATCTGGACTTTTATTTTTGCCGAAATCGAAAATAAATGAAGGAATTTCTCCCGCTCAATYATTAGCAAATATTCACAGTACTGAACGCTATATTTCTTCAGACATTTTGGCTGAAAAGATAATTTCTAATGACCCTTCTTTTATATTGGTAGATTTAAGAGATGAAGCCAGTTATAAAAATTACACGCTTCCCAATGCCATTCATATTCCTTTTAAAGAACTTTGGAAGGAAGAAAATTTAAATTACTTAAACCAAGACCAGTACGATGTAGTGTTGTTTTCAAATGACCATTTAATTGCTGATCAGGCTTGGATTTTATGTAACAGACGTAATTATGCAAATTTGTATGTATTGGAAGGTGGGATTAATTACTGGTATCACACCATTTTAAATCCAAAGAAGCCAACAGAAAATATGCCTTTAACCGCTTTTAACACCTATGACTTCCGTAAAGGAGCAAGTATGTATTTTGGTGTAGGCTACCCAGAACCTGTTTTTAAAGAGGCAAAAAAGGCAATGATAAAAAGAAAGGTTCCTAAAAAAATAATTCCGATTAAAAAGAAGAAAAAATACGAAAGCGAAGGCGGTTGCTAAGCCCCATTTAAATTTTATTCTTATGAAAGAAACAGAAAAAATAAAACAAATATCTATCTCAGCTATACTCATTATATTAATGATTGTAGCAGGGTTATTTACTTTTAACAATCCTAGTACCAATTATGCAAATAACATGGAAGGTGCACTTAAAGATTTAGTAGATCAACCGAATTTAATTTCCTTGGATGATTATCATAAAACCGTAAATACATCAATTACAATTGATGTAAGAAATGCAGCTATTTATGCGAAAGGGCATCTAGAAAACGCGATAAACATCCCCCTCTCTAAGTTACTAGTAACAGAAAATATCGCCATTTTTAACCAGGCCAACAACGAAAACCACGAAATTGTATTTTATGGCAGCACCGCGATGCAAGCCAATAATGCAAGTGTATTTTTAAGACAAATAGGTTTTGAAAACACCCACGTATTAGCCATTGAAACTTGCTTTAAAAATCAAATATTTAGTAAAAAAACAGTACTACCAGCACAATTACTTACAGACATACCTGCCTTTATTAAAAAATCAAATGAACGCAAAAAAGTAGTTATCAAAAAGGTGAGCATAAAAAAACCAAGTCCTAAAAAAATAATTCCCATTAGGAAGAAAAAGAAATATGAAAGTGAAGGTGGCTGTTAGTTAAAAACAATAAAACATAGACATACAATCATTTACAACATACGGTTACCTGTATACGGTTTAAAAAAAACAATTATTTTTATGTAAATTACATTTTTAAATTCCTATATTTGAAGAACAATCTTTAAAAGATGCCTTTTTTATTTAAATAACGGTTCTTATACGCATAAGAACGTTACGACACTTAGGAAGCATCTTATTATAAAAAATTATTAAACACATTACAAATGAAAAATGGTACAGTAAAGTTCTTTAACGAATCAAAAGGTTTTGGTTTTGTTATTGAAAACGATTCGAAAACAGAGTATTTTATGCATGTTTCAGGATTAATTGATGAAGTTCAAGAAGGAGACACTGTTGAATTCGAATTAGCAGAAGGTAAAAAAGGTCTAAATGCAGTAAACGTTAAATCACTTTAATATTTACTTCAAATTATTTAAGAACAAGCTTCATTWTATGGAGCTTGTTTTTTTTGTGGGTACTTCTAAGTGTCATTTCTAATGAATGTGAGAACTGACCTAAATTATATTCTTAGCCTCCCGTCGCAGCGAGTGATTACGAGTATAGGAGTAATTGTATCGAGATGCTATCATCAAATAGCAATTGCAATTACCAATTAAATACTATAAGCTGTCCTGATTCCTATGTCCAGTATCCTAGTTCCCATCTAAAAAAAACAACCCTCCACCATCATATAAATAATCACTTCCTAAACAAACTACTTTGTGATTGTTTTGAATAATGTACTCATTCAATTTCTCTCCATCTGTATGCTTAAAAATGTCTCCCATAAAAAAAAGGGTATTTCCCATCCTACCTAGAGTACCTCCTAAAAAACCATAAGTATGGTCTTTAATTTTAATTTGACAAGGATCAAAATAACAAGCGTCAAAATCCTGGGTATGTAAGCTTTTTAAGATGCCTTTGTCTGAAGTAATAAAATGATGAGAATCCAAATTAAAAAGACTACAACGCACATAAGACTGTGGTAATAACACCGCCTGCTTAGCTGTACATTGTTCCAACACAGCCGTATCCGTATATCCTTCTCTTAAAAAATAATGAGATTCCGTTGCCAAACAATTATAGCGGCTACTTTGTTGCAAGCTCTCCCCTACATTCTCTTTTCCAAAAGCAAATTCTATGTGATGTATTTCTAAAAAAGCAAGTAAATCCAAAGGTGCATTGGGAGCAACAATCAACTTCTTTCCATCCTGAAACATAAARATATCTRGATGTCCACTGATGGAATTATAGGTAACCCCATCGGAAGAAAACTCAAAAATGTCTTCTACGTACATTTTTAGGCTATCTTTTACTTCTTTAGAAGCTCTTTTATCAATGATAGCATACATCTAGYTCAAATTTTGAAAGTTTTTCATCGGCTACAAACTGTAAATCCACGCCTTTATYTTTATAATAACTACGATTGCTTCCTTTAAAACCAATGGCATAATTCAATTGGTTTTTTGTCACAGCGATGGTRGCATTTTTATTTTCTTGCAGCTTTTCTTCTAAAATATCTGCCCATAAAGCRGATAATACCATTTCCTTAAACGATGGATGAATAGGACCATCTACCAAAGATTTTCCCAATTCCAATTCTTCCGATGGATGCAATCCAACACGCAAGATTTTAATATCTGTTTTCATAARTATTTTATAGACCTCTTTGGACCATWGYACGGCTTCGTCYAAGGACAATACTTTGTATTTCCCACTGTGGTACATCTTTTCTAATACCGTTCCTTCGATAACCAATGTTGGATAAATCCTGGTAGAATCCGCTCCTAGACGTACAATATCTTTGGCTGTTTGTAAACTGAGAGCTAAGGTATCGTAAGGCAAGCCTAACATCATCTGTAATCCTAGTTCAAAATCACGCTTATTGATTAACTTGGCTGCTTTTTCTATCACATCAAATTTATGCCCTCTCCCCGATTTTAATAAGACTTTATTATTGGTGCTCTGTGCTCCTAATTCAATAGCCGTTACACCATACTTTTCTAAAATATCTAATATTTCGTTGTTGATATAATCTGGTTTGGTAGACAAACGAATCCCTTGAATTTGACCAGACAGCACATAGGTATGTGCTACTTTTAAATAGGCTATCATTTCCTCCTTAGGAATCCCTGTAAAACTCCCTCCAAAAAAGGCTACGTTAATCTCTCTTCCTTTAGGAATAGTTTCCAAATAGGAATCGATAGTTGCAGCGATTTCATGCGGTTTTGGAATGGTAAACGTATTACTAATCTTCTCCTGATTACAAAATACGCATTGGTAGGGACAGGCCATCTCTGGGATGAATATGGGGATATTGGTGTGTTTTTTCAAGTTGAATCTATTGAGGTTTCTCGAGGGGTAAAGTTAGCGTTTCTTAGGCTAACACATAAATGATTATAAAGAACTATTTTGAATATTTTTTANNTKAAWWWSMMCATGMCNTATMRTNTSAARWCWWKNAGCWAWAWWNTAMMTKTTYWTAYWMMNTMAMMAKYAKMSMRNCGYRTTMMAWNGTAWRMTMMKWTWKKMWWRTRNCWTTATRTSSAATMAWAACAGAAAAAACCAGTTAAAATATTATTTTAACTGGTTTTCTATATTATAAAATAGTATTCTTTATTCGGTTCCTATTTGATCAATATCGTTGCTATTCCCTAATCCTTTAGGGTTTTCGCCATATTTATTAGTTCCATGGTCACTATCAGTCACTGTCAATACAAATATCCAGATTCCTCCAATATAAGGGATAAGTCTTATCAATAAAAACCAACCTGATTTCCCTACATCATGCAAACGTCTAACCGTAACAGCAATACTTGGAACAAAAATAAAAAGTCCATATAAAACTCCTAGCCCCATGGCTATCTCAATAATAATTTCAGATTCAAATAAAGCATAAAAACCAGCGGTAATCACCATTAAAACACCGATAGCAATTACATTGAATAAGTTGAACATCCAATACTCACTTCTTCTTGCTCTTCCGTCAAAATCCGAGTACTGTCTTAAAACTTTAAAATACCAATCCATACCTGTTATTCTTGTCCTATTTGGTCAATCACATCAGCATTTCCCATTCCTTTGGGATTATCGCCATATTCATTAGGTCCATGATTTCCATCCGTCGCTAATAAAATAATATTGTAAATAGGGATTAAAAGATACCAACCACTTTTCCCTACATCATGGATACGTCTCACTCCAACAGCAATACTTGGAACCAATACAGCAAACGAATATATTGTACCAACAGTCAGTAGTTCTTCCGAATTCAAATACATAGCTGCACCTTGGATTACATAAGAAATAATCATATTAATCAGAAAAAACATCCAATATTCTTTTCTTCTAGCTCTTCCGTTAAAWTCAATATATTGTTTTAAAACTTTTAAGTACCAATTCATTATTTTTTTTATTTAGTTAATTAATAATTATAAACGTAAATATAACTTTTTAAAAGAATCCACGGGACTTAAACTCTAAATATTTGTTGATGGTTTCCCCTGTTAGTTTTTTAGGTTCAGTTAATACACACTGTATTCCATATTTTTTAAGTTCCTGAACTATTTGTTTCTTTTCAAATTTGAACTTTTCTGCTATAATGGTATCATATACTTGCTGAATATTCTTTGAGCTACCATTCACAACATTGTTCAATTCTGTATTTTCAAAAAACACCACAAGTAATAAATGATTTTTG
Organism: Flavobacteriaceae bacterium; assembly: GCA_002401105.1. Classification (GTDB taxonomy): domain Bacteria; phylum Bacteroidota; class Bacteroidia; order Flavobacteriales; family Flavobacteriaceae. The sequence goes on from NVSD01000004.1 coordinate 20,074, forward strand.
GACAAGGCTCTTAGATAGGGTAATTGCCTGTGTAAAGCATCCATGGTTTCAAAATTTGTGTAAAGGATAAGAAGACTCCTTTGGGTAATTTTTCTTTTTACAATCGYRTACAATCTACTAAAATCCGATTCGTAGAAATTTGTTTTAATACCGTACAGGGCTTCTGAAATTAGCTTCATTTGGGAGTTGCGTTGTTCTGCAACAATTAAATCTTCCATTTCCGCTGCAAAGGTAAACATACCTGCTTTGTCTTGTTTTCTTAAGGCTATATTACTAATGGCCAGYGTAGCGTTTATGGCATAATCCAACAATGTTAATCCGTCGAAACTAAGTTGCATCGTACGCCCTTTATCWATAATGGAATAAATAGGCTGGGATTTCTCCTCAAYGTATTGGTTGACCATTAACTGATTACTCTTTGCGGTGGCTTTCCAGTTAATACTACGGATATCATCTCCGGACACATATCCTTTAATTTGTTCAAACTCTAGAGAATGTCCTATTCTTCTGTTTTTTTTAGTCCCATAGGAATTCATAGCACTGGAAAAAGAACGAATGTTAAACGCATTTAACTGTAAAAAAGAGGGATAGCACTTTACATCCTCCGTTGTTCCTAGTTTATATTTTCGTGTTGCCAATTGCAATGGAGTGGAGACAAATACATTGGACACTCCGAAATTATAAACGCCCCTATGTGTAGGTGTTAACTTATAAGTGATTGCTTTGGTATCTGCGGACTTTATCTGAAAATTAAAGGCAACATCTCTACGTTGAAACTGGTATGGTAATTCTTCCAAAACCATTAGATAACAACCAAAATTATATCGATTTTCCAGTTGTAAACGCACATTATTTTCATCTCCATTTGACAAGCGCTCCGGAAGTTTCCTTTTCAAAACAATTCCATTGGCTTTAGAATACAGCAATACCATGTCAAAAAGCGTTAATACCACTAGTATAAATAGCAATACTTTTGATATCATAAAAAATATAGGCGCAAAAAATCCTAGCACAAACAATACTGTTAATACTGCGAGTACATAAAATAACCTCGTATTTAAAAATAATGAATCGTATAATTTTTTCACTGCACTATGTTTCGTTTTTTTTACTAGAATATTACCTTGGGATTTCAACAGATTCTATTATTTGCCCTATTATTTGTTTACTTGTCAAGCCTTCCATTTCTCTTTCTGGCGTCACAATTACACGGTGATCCAAAATTGGAAGTGCTACTTTTTTAATATCTTCAGGCGTTACAAAATCTCGTCCATTTATGGCTGCATATGCCTTAGAGGCAATAAGCATAGCAATAGTTGCCCTCGGCGATGCTCCAATATACAAATTGGAATTACTCCTAGTTCCTAAAACAATATTGGTTATGTATTTTAATAAATGAGATTCTACTTGGATTTGCGTCACCATTTTCTTGTATTTAGTAATTTCCTCACCGGTAATCACTTGCTCCATTTTSTCCATTTTTGTTTGTCCAATTAAAGCATGTTCCTTGGTAATAATTTCCAATTCCTCTGCTGCTGATGGATAATCAACATTAATTTTAAACAAAAAACGATCCAATTGAGCTTCWGGCAAACGGTAGGTTCCTTCTTGCTCTATAGGATTTTGAGTCGCCAAAACAATAAAAGGACCTTTCATTTTATACTGTACTCCRTCCATGGTAACTTGCTGCTCCTCCATCACTTCGAACAATGCTGCTTGCGTTTTAGCAGGCGCTCTATTTATCTCATCGATAAGAACAATACTAGAAAACACAGGGCCTTTTTTAAATTCAAACTCAGACTTTTGCATGTTATAAATAGAAGTYCCTAGTATGTCMGAGGGCATTAAATCCGGTGTAAATTGAATCCTACTAAATGGAATATCTATTGTTTTGGAAAGTAGTTTTGCGGTAATTGTTTTCGCAACTCCCGGAACTCCTTCTATTAACGCATGTCCATTAGATAATAATGCTACAATTAACAAATCTATCATTTCATGCTGTCCAACAATCACTTTCTGTAATTGTTTTTTTATTTTAAAAACACTTTCTTNCAGTGCAGTTAAATCGAGTCTATTTTCAAATTGAATTTTATCCAATCCGTTATTACTATTTACTTCTTCCATGTTTTTTTTGTTTCAAAAATATTTCTATCAAGCTATTCAATCGCTGTAATTCATCATTAGTACATTCACTGCGTCCACTTAAGCCCCGTATCGTTTTAATCAAATAACGTGTACTTGCAATTTTATTCCCTGATTTCAAGGCTAATTTTTCTATAAAATTCTCATTTAAATTACTGGTATCTAATAACAATTGCGTTCTGATACGTTCTAAAAAATAAGTTATTTTTTTATCTACTAAATTTTTTGGATCCTCCGCTTTTAAATACAAATTTGCTATAGTATGTGTAAAAGCAACGGTGTTATTTACCAATTTATTTTGTATCGGAATAGGCCGTTGTTTACGCCTAGCGTTAAACATAATAAACAGCAACAAACTACCCATTCCCAAATACAGACTCCATTTAAGGGAGGGGTTCTCTAAAAAAAACTTAAACACAGAATCTTTATCATCATCTGTTGAATTAGAATTTAAACTTTTTCTAACCTGCGGATCCCATATTGTTTTTCTACTTGGTACATAAGAAAATACATTTGACACATAATTTACCTGCTCCTTTAACAGGTAATAATTAGTAAAACAAATAGGCTGACTGTGTAAATAAAACACCCCTTGTTTGTAATGGGTTTTTATAAAATTAGGTTTTTGAATACTATCTACGGCGAGCGTTCCAAGCACAACAGTACTTTGCGCATTATARTCTAAAAAGTAATTYCCTTTAATATTCCTATCAAAAAGGGTTTTATTATCYTTAAATKTTTGATGTAATAAAGTGAAATTTCCTTTTAAATTTATAAGTTCTCGAGAACTGTAAGCTAATGAATCCCTAGTTTTTGTAGTAAATTCTAAGCGCTCTTTTAAATAATTAGGAAATGTATTCAAGGCTAAAAAAGCGGTGTTACCATCTCCTACAAACTCGAATAATTGATCAATTCCTTTATCATTCAATTTAGGAGCTGTATTTTTAATACATATATAATTAGAAAAAGAATCAGCTCCAGCAACATAGTTCTCTTTTAAATAATCATCTATATTTGATTTTAGATAGGTCACTTCTTCTCCATCTAACAATTCAGACATTTCGTTATAAACAATAAAAGTTCCAAACGGGCTTTTTTCACGCTCTCTATAATTTTCCTGCCAATTTGTTTCTTTACAACCAACAAACAGTAGGAGACCGAACAAAATAAAAACATGTATGTTGTTTTTTAACATCAATTTATAGTGTTTATACATGATTTATAATCCAATTCTATTTGCTTAAATAATTTYATATCCACCTCAAACTCWCCATACCATACATAATTATAGATATAAGAAAGGTATGAAAAACGTTCACGCAATWGTTTATTTTCTAACTCAAAAATATATGCTGCATTTGTTTTCTCTTTATGATATAYRATRTGTTCCTTTTCTGCTAATWYTTTTAAAAGCGATAAATAGTAATARCGGGTTGCCAATCTATAATCTCCCTTCTCRAAGGCTCTTTTTAATAAAGCATTGAAATCAGTTTCCGAAATATTRGCTATTTCCTCCTCAAATGGCAAAGAATTTGTCTTAATTTTATATGTTTTAGATCTTCTCCAAAAATTGGCTTCTGAMCCCATTACCGCCTTCACAATAATATACACYACTAACAAKCCAAAAAGATATGGAAATACTATAGACATAAATCCTATAAAGCCTTCAAGGAATTTAGAATTAGCCTGTATATTTTTGTCCGGCACCTCTTCTTTTTCGGGTTCTTTTATATCCTCTACKGTATAGGTAAATTCTTTATCATTGTATTTCTTATCTAAGGATGTTGGATAAGAACGCTGTGTATTATAATYCGTTGTTTTGACACCATTGTAGRWATCATTTCCCTCATTAACWTCCWRCTCTTCAATAAAAAATGGAGCAACYWTTTCTTGAGATATTCCCAGMMCMCCCATAAAAAGTATCGCTAAAATCAGTCCTTTCTTCATAATTCGACTTGTTTTTTAGCAGTTACTTTTCGTGGTAGTATAAAATAATAATAAGTTATAATCCCTAAGCATCCAATAATAATGGCCAGACAGACAAGTGTAGGCATGGTGTTGTAATACCTGGTGACATARCCTTCTAAAAAAGCGGCCATAATGGTAAAAGGTATGGTACYTAAATAGATATAAAATGCTTCGCGCATRCCAATTTTAAACGATTCCATTCTCTTTAATGTACCAGGRAATAAGATGCTAGCACCTATTATATACCCTGCAGCAGCTTCGATAATCATTGCGAAAATTTCAAACGTACCATGTATCCAAATCCCTTTAATRCTATCGAAAAAGCTATTCTGYTGAAAAAAGAACGCCTGAAAAACWGCGACCATAATGGCGTTGTAAACAATATAAAAACCTGTTCCTATCCCAATAAACAACCCTGACAGAAACATGTTAAGCCCTACGCGCATATTATTATCTAAAATACCAATAAAACTGCCCCAATTGCTWCCACTYTTATAAATAGCAAGGGTATCTCCACTTTCTATATTTTCCAATGTTTGATCTATATAAGMATCACCTAGTATTTGTCTTGCAAAACTATCGTCGTTAAACGTAGAAAGTAAGCCTATAAAAAAGCAGATAAAAAAGAATAAAAACGATATATACAGGTACCTCCTATGTTTGTACACAAGTAATGGTACTGTTTCAAAAAAGAACGCAATTAAGACATTATTTTCGGACCTCTTTGCATGGTACACCCTACCATGGCTAATCTTAGCCAGGTTATTCAAGTATAAAACTATCTTACTTTTTGGGTAATACGTTTGTGCATATGCTAAATCATTCATGATTTTAATATGCAGTGTAGCTATCTCGTCGGGACTTTTTTTCTTATTATTTGAAATAATTAGCTCAAAGTCTAGCCATTTTTCTTTATTTTGCTTTATAAAAGCTACCTCTCTCATTGAGGCTAATGTAATAATTATATGAAAACGTTGCAAATTAATACTTCACAAAATGTAAAAATCAATTTTACCATCGCCAATATAGGAGATAGATTTTTGGCATTTGCAAGTGACAAYATTTTAAAATTCGCCTATGTGTATATTGCTTTTAACTATTTAAATTTGTTTAATTTTGAAAACAGTTTAAACGATCAATGGTCGGTTAGAGCCATGGATGTACTCGTTTTTCTCCCTATCACTTTCTATTCTTTGTATTCAGAAATATTAATGAATGGGCAAACTATAGGTNAAAAAATACTCAAAATTAAGGTGGTAAATGTTGATGGTTACAAACCTTCAAATGCTGATTATCTCATCCGTTGGTTTTTAAGAACCGTAGATTTTAACATTTTCACATTATTGTTTGTATATATTGCATCCTTGGGGTTAGAAAACAATTTACCGCTACTTTTAACGTTATTTTTTATAGGAAAACTAACGGGTATTATTTGTATTTCCTTAACAAAAAACAACCAACGCTTTGGTGACATTGCAGCAAATACCATTGTAATTAGTTTAAAAGATACTATTAAATTTTCCCATACTATTTTGGAAAATATTAGTGCACAATACATCCCTTCCTATCCCAATGTAATTAAATTGTCCGATAACGATGCACGTATAATTAAAGACACTTATAGGAATGCTGTTAAAAGTAATGATCACGCAACGATGATAAAATTGAGAAATAAAATAGAACAAGTCACTAAAATAAAATCAATAGCTAAAAGTGACGCTGATTTTATAGACAAAATACTTAAAGATTATAACTATTATACCCAACAAATGTAATGACACCACTTTATTTTTTAGATATTTTAGGAACGGCGGCTTTTGCTATTTCAGGAGCTTTAGTAGCCATGAATAAGCGCTTAGACCCATTTGGTGTATTTATAATTGCCTTTGTGACAGCCGTAGGAGGAGGAACCATGCGCGATATGCTTACAGGACGCTTACCTGTAGGATGGATGAATGACATTAATTATATGTATACCATTTTAATTGCCACGCTATTTGCCATTGTTTTTAGAAAAAGATTACGTTTTTGGAGTAAAACATTCTTTTTGTTTGACACTATTGGAATAGGCGTATTTACTATTATAGGTACAGAAATAGGAGTAAAAGCTGGTTTTCATCCAGTTATTTCGATAGCTCTAGGAACCATGACAGCATGTTTTGGGGGAGTAACTAGAGACATCTTATGTAATGACATTCCTATCATTTTCAGAAAAGAAGTGTATGCTATTGCTTGTATTGTAGGTGCAATAACATTTTTGGTGCTTGAAAAATTTATTGCAAACACCAACATTATTTATATTGCAACCACCTTAATTGTGATAACCGTTCGTTTATTAGCCGTGAAATTTAAACTTTCGTTGCCTACTTTTTATAGTGATACTCGTTAGGTTATGCCCCATCATACACCACAAAATTACGAGGGGTTTCATACAATGTAATTGTTAAAACCAAGTCAGGTTTTAATTTAGGCTTCAATTTATTGTARATMACTACAGCTATATTTTCGGCTGTAGGATTTAGCGTTTTAAATTCTACAACTTCCTCGTTCAGGTTTTTATGGTCAAAAGCTTGTTCTATCTCCTCCTCTATCAGCTTTTTYAACACTTTCATATCCATTACAAACCCSGTTTCTGGATGAATTTCACCTTTAACACCTACAATAAGTTCGTAATTATGCCCATGATAATGAGGRTTGGCACATTTACCAAATACCGTTGCATTGCGCGCATCGCTCCAATCGGCATTATACAGTCTATGTGCAGCATTAAAATGAGCTTTTCTATTTACAGTAACCTTCATCGTGTTTTTTTTAGGCARTTTACACTTTTAAATGATGGTAAAATTTATCAAATATAATTTTAAACCATTCTGTATATATTGCTGGTTGTAATTCCATATCCTCTTTAACAGCTTCTAAGGTCATCCATTTATAAGACTCCACTTCATCTCTGTTAATTTTWGGAGCATCCTGATAAGTTCCAATCATTACATGATCCAACTCGTGTTCCGTTAATCCATTATCAAAAGGAGCTTTATAAATAAAAGAAAACAATTCTTTTAATTCACAAACAAATCCCATTTCTTCTTGCAGTCTACGTTTTCCAGCCGATAAACTTGTTTCGCCGTCACGTTGATGACTACAACAGGTATTTGCCCATAATAAAGGAGAATGGTACTTTTCAGCCGCACGTTGCTGTAACATCAATTCATTTTTATCATTCAATACAAAAACGGAAAATGCTCTATGCAGCAAGGCCTTTTCATGTGCCTCCATTTTCTCCATTAAGCCTATTTGTTCGTCTTGTTCGTTTACTAGTATTACTTGTTCTTTCATTATAAAGGTATATCAAAATACAAAGCTACAAAAAATTCAAACTCTTCTTTAATTAAGTTTTACTATATTGCCGGAATCAATAAATAAAAGCCAGCCCCAATGAAGCCTTTAACAACAATACTTTATCTATTCATATCTTTACTATTTGTTGCATGCAGTGATGAAATGAATGATGAATTGAGTATTGAAAAATCCCTAGAAGGACTTATTATTGGCGAATGGTCCATCACAAACTTCTCTTCTGAAAATGCTGTATTAACCAGTGACACTTTGGATAAAAAAACAACTACTAATGTAAAAAATAGTGGGAGTGATTATGATTTTATTTTAAATTTTAAAGAAGACCCCAAGCAATTGACTGCTACAGGTGACTTTGCCATTACTATGACAGGAGACTCCGATGCTAGCCCCTTTTTAAACAGTTTTAAATGTACTGATTTTTTACATGAATTATTAATAGGAGATTGGGGAATTATCAATTCCAATTTATATATAAGTACTGACGATGTACATGCGTCTATCTTAATTGTAGACCTCACCGATACTCAATTAAAATTAAACATAGAAATTGACCAAACGATTGATAATAATGGTACCGACGCTAACTTAAATTCAATTTTCTGCTTAACCTTTACGCGTACAAAACAATAGCTAACTTAAATTTTATAGGAACTTAGCCACTACATATATAGCAACTCTAAAGTCCCACTAATAAATAACTATCAATAAAAAAACACAATACTCCATTGCGTAGCTATCAATGGAACCCCTACTTTTTAAACACGCCTTCCAACTTTATCTATAGAGCAGTAGCATACGATTCTTGAAAGCTATTTTTGAAAACTTTAACATATTAGACGTTAGAACATCTATTGTTGAAACGTACATTTGCGCTATAATTAAAACAAAGATTTAAAAGATGAAAAAAATAAGCCTTATTATCGCTATTTTCAGTGCCGTATTGACAAATGCACAAGACACATGGGTATTTGATGCCTCACATTCAACGGTTGGTTTCTCAATCAATCATATGGTTATCTCTGAAATAGACGGACAATTTAATACGTTTGAGGGGAGCATTATTAGTTCTGAAGATGATTTATCAGACGCAAAAATTAATTTCAGTATTGATGTAGCAAGTATAGATACCGCCAATGAAAAAAGAGATGGACATTTATTAGCCGCTGACTTTTTTGATGTAGCCAATCACCCGAAAATTAGTTTTGAGAGTACTAGTATTTCGAAAAACAGTAAAGCCAATTACACGTTAATTGGACAATTAACCATGCATGGCGTTACAAAAGAAGTTAAACTTGCCATGAAATATGGAGGTACGATAAAAGACCCATGGGGAAACACAAAAGCAGGGGTAAAAATCACTGGAAATTTAAATAGAACAGACTACGGATTAAACTACAATTCTATTATGGAAGCAGGTGGTTTAATGATAGGAGAAGACATTACAATTACCTGTAAAATGGAATTGGCAAAAAAATAAATTTAGCAATTATATTTTCTTAATTGTAAGCAAATAAATGGCAACATTCTTTTGCTTACAATTATTATATTAATTAAATTTGTACAGCTATAAAAACGACCACATTGAGCATAAAAGACGACTTACAGAGTAATTTTAGAAGCGAATATCTAAAAGCAAGGGTAAATGTATATTTGACCAATGTTTATCTGATGGATAAAATGAATCAAATTATTAAACCGCACAAGTTATCTATTGCCCAATTTAACACACTCCGCATTTTAAGAGGGCAATATCCCAATACTGCCAGTATCGGTTTAATTAAGGAACGTATGGTTGATAAAAACTCCGACGTTAGTAGAATGATTGATCGTTTGTTTTTAAAAAAATTGGTAGATCGTGTAGAGTGTAAAAACGACAGGCGTCAAAAGGACGTTAAAATCACCAAGAAAGGATTGGATATTTTGGCTACGGTGGATGCCTTAGAAATAGATTTAGACAACACATTACATCACTTAGACTCCACTGAAATTTTAGAGTTAAATCGCCTTTTAGATAAAATGAGAGAATAATTACTGCTTTCTCCTTCTTACATTGCCATTTGAAACTATAAATACTATCTTTGCGTCTTAATTTTTTGAGCATGACTTTTTTAGAAGAAATACAACGACGCCGTACTTTTGGTATTATTTCGCATCCAGATGCAGGTAAAACCACCTTGACAGAGAAACTCTTACTTTTTGGAGGAGCTATCCAAGAAGCAGGTGCCGTAAAAAACAATAAAATTAAGAAAGGAGCAACCTCCGATTTTATGGAAATAGAACGCCAACGTGGTATTTCTGTAGCTACATCCGTACTTGCTTTTATTTATAAGGATAAGAAAATAAACATTCTTGATACCCCTGGRCATAAGGATTTTGCAGAAGATACATTTAGAACACTGACCGCTGTAGATAGCGTAATTGTAGTARTTGATGTTGCAAAAGGTGTAGAAGCACAGACYGARAARTTGGTWGAAGTWTGTAGAATGCGTAAAATACCAATCATTGTTTTTATCAATAAAATGGATAGAGAAGGTAAAGATGCCTTTGAYYTGTTRGATGAAGTAGAACAAAAATTAGGTTTACGTGTAACTCCTTTGAGTTTCCCTATTGGAATGGGATACGATTTTCAAGGAATTTACAATATTTGGGAAAAGAAAATAAATATTTATTCTGCTGACAACAAACAAACTGTTTCTAAAGGAGTAGAATTTGATGATATTGACACCCCAGAACTAGATACTATAATTGGTAAAGAAGCTGCAGAAACGTTAAGAGAAGACCTTGAATTAGTTAGGGAGGTGTATCCCCCTTTCAATCAACAAGAATATTTGGATGCCGAATTACAACCTGTATTTTTTGGTTCTGCATTAAATAATTTTGGTGTGAAGGAATTATTGGATTGTTTTGTTGACATTGCTCCTACTCCACAGCCTAAGATGTCTGACATTAGAATGGTAGATTCTAAGGAAGAAAAAATGACCGCTTTTGTGTTTAAAATTCATGCTAATATGGATCCAAAACACAGAGATAGATTGGCATTTTTAAAAATAGTTTCTGGTACCTTCAAACGTAATGCAAATTATTTACACGTCCGTAACAACAAAAAAATGAAATTTTCCAGCCCCAATACTTTCTTTGCTGAAAAGAAAACAATTGTGGATGAATCGTTCCCTGGTGATATTGTAGGCTTACATGATACAGGAAACTTTAAAATAGGAGATACACTAACAGAAGGCGAAATACTACATTACAAAGGTATTCCTGCATTCTCGCCAGAACACTTTAGATATGTAAATAACGCAGATCCTTTAAAATCTAAACAATTACACAAAGGATTGGACCAATTAATGGACGAAGGAGTAGCACAGCTATTTACCTTAGACTTGAATGGAAGAAAGGTAATAGGAACCGTGGGGGCATTACAATATGAAGTAATCCAATACCGTTTAGAGCATGAATATGGTGCTAAATGTTCTTATGAAAACATAAACATCCATAAAGCTTGTTGGGTACAATGTGATAATGAAAACAGCGATGAATTTAAAGAGTTTAAACGTGTTAAACAACGTTATTTAGCAAAAGACAAACGTAATCAATTGGTGTTTTTAGCAGATTCTGCATTTTCCATAGAAATGACTCAGAGTAAATATCCAAGTGTAAAACTACATTTTACTAGTGAATTTGAATAAATAGATTCACTTAAAAAGACTAAAAAAAACCATGTTAGTACAATTGCTAACATGGTTTTTTTTTATGAACTAATTAGAGTTTCCGATTCTTTTACTGTTCTAATTCCTAAATTTAAAATAACATCTCTCTGAAATGGTTTTTGAAAAAAACCTGCTACAAAATCAAGCTTCTCACACTCATCGTAATAATCGTAACCAGACAGAACATAAAAAGGTAAATCAGGATATATTTTTTTTGCTATTTKTATAAATTCAATCCCAGAAGTTATTGGCATTTCTAAATCTGCAATCACCAAATCAATTGTAGGATCTGACGCYAAAATATTAAGCCCTTCTTTCGCAGAAGAMGCCAGCAACACTTCTAATTTCCCTATAAAAGTAAGTTGAAATAACTCCAAATTATAAGGTTCATCATCTATATAAAGTAAWCGGGGAATTTTATCTAGCATTTTTTNWATTTTTCAGGATTATCTAACTCCATCAAATACGCAGTATCTAATCYAGTTTTCATAACTCTTCAAATATAGTAATTAATTAAGATATATGCACTTTAWTTTRCCCYTGATTATCAAACACTAAGCTAAGCACAGTTCCTTCCCCCAATTTGGAATTAATCTTAATAATTGCSTCTTGCTCYCTAATTATATTATAAACAATAGCCAAGCCCAATCCWGTRCCRTTTTCTGCTCTTTTAGTTGTRTAAAAYGGATCAAATACCATCTTTAAATTTTCCGCATCTATACCACATCCATTATCTTTAACTGACACTAATACTTTATTCGATKTARCGTCAATTTYCGTAGTAATTTCAATTTCACCYTGATTTTCTATAGACTGAATCGCATTGTGAATTATATTRATAAAAACTTGGTGTAATTTACCTTCGTTTGCTAGTACAATCGGATTCTSAATAGAAAAATTAGTTTTTACTATACATTTATCTTTACTTTCATGATTTAAAATCAATAAACAATTTCTAATAACATCATTCAAATCACATCGTTCAGAGTTTGTCTTATTCTCTCTACTTAACCTATTCAAACCTTTAACAATATCTGTAACCCGGCGGACTCCCTCATTCATTTGAACTAATACTCTCTTTTTAATTTGTAATAATTCSTMYTMCKWYYYCWTTRMNATRKYCANTCTYTWWWAWMTTTTYRMWWCWATAAAKNNANCMTSMYYRNAATAAMKKYTAAGGGGTTATTAATTTCATRGGCCACCCCAGCAGTTAAGACACCAATTGACGCCATCTTTTCTGACTGAATTAAATGACTTTTAGCTTGATTTAAATCTCTAACGGTGTTGGTGAGCTCCCGTTTTTGACTTTCCAATTCAACATTTGCYTTTAGTAAAKTATCATTTAAATGCAGTAGTTCCTCTGTCCTATATTCAACTTGCTCCTCTAATTCCTTTTGATATTTTAATTGTGCTAATTCTTTATTCCTTCTTATAGTAACATCTCTTAAAACAGCTTGCGTATACTCAACTCCTTCTTCTAATTTTTCTACTTTGACAAGATTCACTTCAAGGACAAACTTCTCTCCAGAAGGTTTATGAAATTCCCATTCAAAGATTCGCACTCTTTCATAATGAATTTCTTCAGACAACGATTTTAAGAAAATAGCATTTAACGCCTCTCCTTTATACGATCTTGAACCAAATTTAAACACATGTTTATTCAAAATAAATCCTTCATCGCATTCAAACAGATCCAATACTTTTTTATTGCAATCATAAATCACATAGTCTTTTAAAAGAATTATAGCTTCATTTGAATTTTTAAATATTTGCTGAAATCGCTTATCACTTTTTTCTAATTCTTTTAAATAACCCATACTTACTTTTTTACTAGACAGTTTTATAATTAAACCAGAAAAAGAAATTATAAACAATGTAACTCCATCTATAATCCATGAGGTTGATTTCCCTACATATTGGTTATGATCTAAACTTATGACAATTACATCTTGAAAAATCAACACAGCTATTAGGGCGTATAGTGCTAATCCTAAAAAGAAAAACACCAAATTCTTTTTAAAACTAATATATTCAGAAAAAAATAAAGGTCCCAAAAACAATAAAAACTTCCCAGAGGCAGAGAATCCATAAAATAGCATACCTGAAACCCCATAAGTGATTATTATACACATAACCATGGAAACGAGCATCTCCAACTTTAAGTGTTTTTGAAATTTAAAGACCAAAAGGCCGATTATAAGAAGGGTGGATTGAAAAATACTAGAAAATACAATCCCCAATTCAATGGAGCGTTTATAGCCTATAATATTTCCTGCTAAAGAAAAAACAAGAAATAACAAGGTTGTTTTATACAAGGATTTTTTTTGTAATTTTAAATGAAATGGATTCATAAGCGGAGGGAATCAAGTACAATTTAGACAAACTTACAAAAAAGAAATTCAATTACCAATCTATCATTTCTTTTTTCAAATGGCTGTTACAAATACTAAAATGCCTATTATCATACCAATACCCTCTATTCGCACTTAATGGAGATGGATGACCACTTTCCAACACTATATGTGCATTTCTATTTATCTTTTTCCCTTTCTTTTTAGCAAATCCCCCCCACAAAAGGAATAGTACATCTTTCTTTTGATCTGAAATAGTTTTTATCACACGGTCAGTAAATTCCTCCCAACCCTTTTTTTGATGTGAGCCAGCTTTACCTTCCTCCACCGTTAAGGTCGCATTTAATAATAGTATTCCTTGCTTGGCCCATCGTTCCAAATTCCCATCGGCAGGAATCATTTGCCCCAAATCTGAATGTAACTCCTTAAATATATTTAATAAAGAAGGAGGCATTGCAACACCCGTATTTACAGAAAAACACAAGCCATTAGCCTGTCCTTTCCCATGGTAAGGATCTTGACCAATTATTACTACTTTCAAATCGTCAAAAGAGCAATGATCAAAGGCTGCAAAGATTTGTTTTTTTGGTGGATAACACGTCGTTGTTTCGTAGGCATTCTCTATAAAAACACTAAGCTTTTTAAAATATTCCTTTTCCAATTCATCCTTTAAAACAGCTTTCCAGGATTCGGCTAATTGTAAGTCCATGTTTGTAGTTTAGTTTATAAAAGCTACTTTTGCGTAGCTTTCAAAAATAAGCATTTTTATGGGTAAAATTTCAAAAAAAACATTGATTGACTTAGAGTTCAATAGCGTCCTTGACCGCATCGCTGAGTTATGTATTTCAAATTTAGGAAAAATGAAGGTCTTAGACATTCAACCCATTTCTAATAACGAATTATTATTTAAAGAATTAAATTTAGTAAACGAATATTTATCCTCATTTGCAAATGACAATAGGCTTCCCAGCCATCATTTTGAAGAAATTACTGGAGAAATCCATGCCTTAAATATTGAAAATAATTATTTAAACCCTGAAGCATTTTTAAAATTAGTAGCGGTATCCAATACCGTAAATGAAATATTGCGTTTTCTTAAAAAACTAAATAAAATTTATGTTCATTTATCTGCAGATTCACAGAGCATCGAATACACCCAAGAAATTGTAAGTAGAATAGAAAAAAAAATCAGCAATTTTGGGGAAGTGGAATCTTCTGCAAGTCCAATGCTTCGTCAATTAAGAAAAGAGATAAGCATAGTTAGAGCAAGTATAGGACAGAGCTTTACAAAAGTACTCAGCAGGTATGCAGCGGCAGGTTATTTAGACGACATCAGAGAGTCTATAATAGACAACCAGCGTGTATTGGCAGTAGTTTCCATGCACAAAAAAAAGGTTAAAGGATCCTTACTCGGGACTTCTAAAACAGGGAGTATCATATTTATCGAACCAGAATCTACYCGGAGATACACGCGCGAACTTCAGAATTTGTTATTTGAYGAAAAACAGGAAATTATTCGCATATTAAAAGGACTTACAGATGAGATTCGTGAATATCAACCTCTATTAATACAATATCAAGAATATTTAGCACACTTAGACAGTCTAGGAGCAAGGGCAAAATACGGCCATAGAATTAATGCTTGCTTACCTAAAATAGTCTCTGAGAAACAAATCTACTTTAAAGATGCCTTTCACCCTATTTTACTAGAAAACAATAAGGCTAAAAATATAAAAACAGTCTCACAAACTCTTGAATTAAATAAGGAACAACAAATAATTGTAATTTCAGGACCAAATGCCGGAGGGAAAAGCATCACCTTAAAAACCATTGGTTTACTGCAATTAATGTTGCAAAGTGGTTTATTAATCCCTGTCCACGAACGCTCTAAAACAACTGTTTTTAGTAGTATACTTACTGATATAGGAGACAATCAGTCCATTGAAAACCAATTGAGTACCTATAGTTATAGACTTAAAAACATGCGTAATTTTTTACGCTATTGTGATAAAAACACCTTATTCTTAATAGATGAATTTGGAACAGGTAGTGATCCAGAATTAGGAGGAGCCCTTGCCGAAGTGTTTTTAGAAGAATTTTACGAGAAAAAAGCCTTCGGAATAATTACTACACATTATGCAAACTTAAAAGTACTGGCAAACGAGCTAGAGAATGTAGTAAACGCTAATATGCAATTCGACGAAGAAAGTTTAGAACCCTTATTCAAACTCTTTATAGGACAAGCAGGGAGTTCTTTTACTTTTGAAGTAGCACAAAAAAATGGAATACCATTTAGATTGATAAATCGTGCGAAAAAGAAAGTGGAAGGAGAAAAAATACGCTTAGATAAAACCATTTCTAAACTGCAAAAGGAACGTAATAAACTTCAAAAGACAACAGAAAACTTAGAAAAGGAAAAAGAAAAAGCAGCAGAACATACAGACAGTCTTTCTAGTAAACAAGATAAAATACAAGAAAAACTTGAGAGTTTTCAAGAACTATACGATAGTAATCAAAAAATGCTAGGTATGGGAAGGAAAATAAATGAAATATCAAATCGTTATTTTCAAACAAATAATAAAAAAGAACTATTTGCATCCTTTTATAAATGGATTACTATAGAAAAGTCCAAATATGCAACGAAAGCTCCAGAAAAACCTACTTCTAAACCTGCCAAAAAGCGTTTAAAAGAAGAGGAAAAAAAGAAAAAAGTAGCGCTAAAAAACACCGAACAAGAAATATTAGAAAAAGTAGCCGTTGTAAGGGAGCAACAGTTAGAAAAAGCAAAAAAGATAGCGAAAGATAAAGCCAGTTTTGTTTTTAAGGTAAATGATAAGGTCCGTTTTGTAGGCGGAAAATCATGTGGGATTATTGAAAAAATAGAAAAAACGAACGCTTTTATAAACTTCGGCATATTCACAACAAAAACAAAATTATCCAATTTAGAATTTGTGGAAAAAACAAGATAAATTCAACTTATTTAACTTYCGAGCCATAAATGTTTGACAGTTAGATATTTTATTTGTAGTTTTAACGTTATTAGTAATACCCAAAAAAATTAGATTTTGTAAAAGAAACTAGATAACCCAACTTTAGTAACTTTAATAATGGAACCAACCTTTAACGTAACATCCCTCACCCCACCATTAATTATTGCCCTTGCAATTATTTTTGGTTTTACCATATTGTTTATCATCAATAACGGTAAGAGGAAAAGAAAGACAATAAAAAATTATTGCCAAAGCACCAACGAAATTGACTTGAAAGATTATACAGAAACAAGTATCGTCAAAGCAAAAAAAACATTTGAACGTGGAGGAATCCAAGTTCAAAAACTAAAAACCATGGTGCTTCAAGAATAAATTATTGAACTTTAATACATTAGCTTTGTAATTACGGAATATTTTAGTAGCTTTAAATAAAAAATATGCTAAATTTCGTAAAATCATTTTTGATGTTTTTACTTTTTGCTGCCGTTGTTTTAACACTGCATCAAAAAGTAAGTAACAGTATTTGTGGTGAATGCGCCACAGATCATTCAGCATTGTCCAAAACTCCCAAACTACCTCCAAAAAGCAACAATGGATATAGCAGAGAGCAACCTGTCTTTGACAAACTACAAGTAAAAGATAGTGATGGAAATGGGTTATTTTCCTTTTCAAAGGGATTTCAAATTCATAATAAAAATGCCGCCATAAAATACCTCGACAGCGCATCTTTAATCAATAAATCTATTTTTGATTATTTAAATAAGCACCAACAGCTCGAACTATTAATTACAGGTTCGTACTTAGCGCATGAAGTAGATCTTAACACAAAACAAAACTGGGGGCAACTCAGAGCACTTGAGCTAAAAAGCACCTTGGTTAATTTTGGAATAAATAGAGACAGAATTTCTACCGACTCAAAATTAGTTGATTTCAACTACAATCCAGAAGGGTATTATGCTTATGGAATAGACTTAACCCTTCAATATATCCCAACTGAAAACATAGCAAAAGTAGATTTTGGAGTCGCCAACAAAACCTTGTACTCAAAATTTAGCTCAAAATCCTTTATCCCTGATAATACATTAAAAGGCTATGTCTTGGAGCTAAAAAATCACTTGAAAAAACACCCTTCTAAAAGAGTATATATTAAAGGATATACAGACAATATTGGAACAAGAGAAACCAATCACTGGTTTGGAATGCAACGTGCAGAAATCATTCGTCAATATTTAATTAAAAATGGCATCTCCAAACATATTATCTACGCAAAAAGTAGAGGGGCAAGAAACCCAGTAGCAACTAACAATACCTTTGCTGGAAGAGCTAAAAACAGAAGAATAGAAATCACATTAAAATAAAAATTACTGCTATGAATACAATTTTTACAAATCAAAATACAGCACATCTTTTCGAGTTATTTCTATGGATTTTAGGCGCCTTTTTATTAGGTTGGATATTATCCAGACTCTTTGCGTCAACGGATGAAAAAATAATAGAAAAAGAAGTTATCGTTGAGAAAAAGGTTTTTGTTGATAGAATAATTTATAAAGACAGCGCAGTAAGTGATACGATCACTGCTAAAAACACTGCCATAGAGGCTCCTTCACAGACATCTGTAAATACAGTTGTAGATAACCTTGCGATGGACATAAAGGAAGGCTCCACACCCATAAAATCAGTAATAGCAAGCGCGAGTACTTTAAATTATAGTGGATTTGGAAAAGCAACTGAAGCTGATAAAGACGACTTAAAACGTATCAGCGGAATAGGACTTTCTATAGAAAAAAAATTGAATAATATAGGGATATTCACCTATCGACAAATAAGTAAATTTTCAAATAAGGACATGACAGACATTASTGATTTAATTACCTTTTTCCCAGGAAGAATTGAAAGGGATAATTGGGTATTGCAAGCAACAAATCTTGTCAAAGGTCTAGATACTGATTTTAGTAAACGCGTAGATAAAGGAGATATTTATTCCTAAAACATAAAAAAAGCAACCCATGAGGTTGCTTTTTTTATGTACGTAAACTAAAATTACTCCGTTTCGTATTCTTTTATTTGTTCATCGTAAAAAGCACTTGCCTCTTCGATTAAAATAGCTGTTTCGCCGGCTAAATCATCTTCTTCCAACCCGCGTAGATCTTCTAAAAACTCAATATCATCATCAATTAAATTAATAATAAATCTAGGATATTCAGTATGAATGATAAAAATATCATCTGGATGATCGCTATGATCCCCCATTAAAAATTTAGGTATTTTCATATATATATTTTATTAATTAGTATTAAAACAATCATTAACAGGAAGGGATACATCCCWCTATTTCCAATTTAATGATGTTTTTNAATTAGTTTTTTTGTYAAATAATTAAAACGCCAGAATAATAACACTGCGGAGGTGGTTAAACCAAACARCAATCCAACCCATATTCCTAGTGTTTTTAAATCGGTATAAACKGCAAGATAATAACAAACTGGAAAACCAATGATCCAAAACGCAATAAATGTAATAAACATAGGTACATAWACATCCTGCAAGCCTCTTAARCCTCCYAARATCACTGCTTGTAAGCCRTCAGATATTTGAAAAAYACCMGCAATTATAAGTAAGGTGGAAGCGATAGAAATTACTTCTACATGGTCCGTAAACATCAACGGAAGTATATTTTTAGTCAACATAAATAGGATAGTAAAGCCTACCATCACCATAAAAATCAACATAAAATTAGAAAATGCAATACGACGCAAATCGTAAAATTGTCGCAATCCCTTTTGATTTCCAACTCTAATAGTAGTAGCGACTCCAATCCCAACAGATATCATAAAAGTTGTGGAAGACATTTTTATTGCAATTTGATTGGCCGCTTGTGGATACGCTCCCAAGGTTCCTGCCAACATAACAGATGCCGCAAACAAGCCCATTTCGAATAACATTTGCATAGCAGATGGAAATCCAATATTTGTAACTTTTAAAAGTATTGATTTTTTTATCTCTTCCAATTTTAAAAGCGGTAAAAAGGCTTGAAATTTTTCTCTTGTATAGAGTATATAAAGCATAAATACTAACATTACAATTCTGGAAATAAGTGTCCCCCATGCCGCTCCAACAACTCCTAATTCCGGAAACCCCCATACACCATATATAAGCAAGTAATTTAAAACTACATTCACCACATTGGTAATTAGAGTCGCTTGCATAGCATATTTAGTTAATGATAATCCATCAGAAAACTGTTTTAAGCCTTGAAACAACACTAATGGAAACAGTGATAAAGCAACCACTTTAAAATAAGGTGTGGCCAATTTCACCACTTCGGCAGGTTGGCTTAACAAATCTAATATAGGAGTCATAAACCACATTCCAATGGTAAGTATTAATGCCAAGATAATAATCAGCATCATACTATGTTGAAAAACCAATCGGCCTTTAGCTACATTTTTCTCTCCATCTGTTTCCGCAATTAAGGGAGTTACAGCAAAAGAAAAACCAATTCCTACTGCAATAGCAATAAATAAAAAGCTATTTGCTAGAGAAGAAGCCGCCAATTCTATGGGACCAATACTCCCCACCATCATATCATCTATTAAACTAACCGTCATATGTCCCAATGCACCAGTAATAACTGGCATGGCCAAACGTGAATTCTGTTTAAATTCCTTCGTGTAATTATGTAATTTCAACTTGTAATAATTTAAGGCCGCAAAGGTACAAGATAATCCTAAGAAAAAGCACATAATAAACAAGTGTTCACCATCTCTTTTAATTTTAGCTCAATAGAGAATTGCATCTAACGAACTGTATCATAAGTACCGGAGGATTGATATAAAGAAAATCTATCATTTGATAAAATTTTAAAATTATAGAACTTCAATAACACAAAGTAAAAACGTATTTTTGTTGTATAAATTAGTAATCACACAAAAAAAATAAAAATGGCAGTATTAGTAGGTAAAAAAGCACCAGATTTTAGCGCACAAGCAGTAATAAACGGAGGAGAATTTGTTCAAAATTACACTTTAGAGCAATTCAAAGGGAAAAAATATGTAGTATTATTCTTTTATCCAAAAGATTTTACTTTTGTATGTCCAACAGAATTATTTGCTTTTCAATCAAAATTAGCTGAATTCGAAAAAAGAAACGTACAAGTAGTAGCAGTTTCTACAGATACAGAACAATCTCACTGGGGTTGGTTGCAAATGGCTAAAAACGAAGGAGGAATTAAAGGTGTTACATATCCTTTAGTTGCTGATACAAACAAAACCATTTCTAAAAACTACGACGTTTTAACAGGGGATTACTTTTTAGACGATAATGATCAATTACAAGCTGATACTGAATTAATCGCATACCGTGGTTTGTTCTTAATCGATTTAGAAGGAGTTGTTCGTCATCAATTAGTAAACGACTTACCATTAGGTAGATCTGTAGACGAAACTTTACGTATGGTAGATGCTTTACAATTTACAGAAGAACACGGAGAGGCTTGTCCTGCTAACTGGAATTCTGATAAAGAAGGTTTAAAAGCAACTCACGAAGGAATTGCTGATTACCTTACAAAGAACTAAATTTTATACTTTAGACAACAAAAACTCTCGAATATATTCGGGAGTTTTTAGTTTTTAACCTATCTTTGAGAATAACAAAAAAAAAATTATGGCAAAAATAACATTAAAAGGAAATCCAATTAAAACAGTTGGGAAATTACCTAAAATCGGAAAAAAAGCACCTAAATTCTCTTTAATTAAAGGTGATTTATCTAAAGGTAAATTAAAAGATTATAAAGGATCTAAAATAATTCTTAATATATTCCCAAGTGTAGATACAGGAACATGTGCTGCATCTGTTCGTAAATTTAACGAAGAAGCTTCTAAATTAGAAAACACTAAAGTATTGTGTATCTCTAAAGATTTACCATTTGCTCAAGGACGTTTCTGTGGAGCAGAAGGATTAGAAGATGTAATTATGTTATCTGATTTTGGAAAAGGAAAATTCGGAAAATCTTACGGTTTAACAATTGCAAACGGTCCTTTAGCTCACTTACATTCTAGATGTATTGTAATCTTAGACGAAAARGGAAACGTAACATATACGGAGCAAGTTCCGGAAATAGTAGACGAACCAAACTACGAAGCTGCTTTAAACGCATTGAAGTAAAYGAATAAATTCAAGGATTTTGTCATAGGACGTATTAAAAGTGTAAAATATGCAGCCAAGGGTTCTTGGATTTTAATAACTTCAGAACATAGTATTATGGCCCAAACCATTATTGCATTTGCAGTAACGGTTTTGGGCTTTTTATTTCAAATRTCTATCCAAGAATGGCTGTTCCAAATTATAGCTATCGCTTTAGTAATTATAGCTGAATCTCTAAATACAGCTATTGAAAAAATCGCCGATTTTATCCATCCAGAATACCATAAACAAATAGGTGTAATTAAGGATGTTTCTGCCGGAGCTGCCTTTTTTGCCGCAATATTTGCTGTAATTATTGGTTTAATAATTTATGTTCCTAAATTTATTCAATTTTAAGGATCAAACCCCCTAATTTTTATATTTTTGTACCTCTAAAAACATTGAATGGCCAGCAAGAAAAAAGCAACAAAAAAAACAACTCAACAACCTAGATTCCAAAAAACTACAGCGTTTTTTAACAATAAACAAACCCAATTAATTCTTGCATTTGCATTGATGATTTTCGGGATTTTTATTGCGTTATCTATTATTTCATTTTTTCTGAATTGGCAAGCTGACCAAAGTCAATTAGATCGTTTTTACGACAAAGCAGTTCCTGTCAATAATTTAACAGGAAAGTTAGGCGCAAAAATAGGTCATATTGTTGTTTTTAATGGATTTGGAATCGCTGCACTTCTACTGCCAGTCCTTATTTTTATAAGCGGTTTACATTTATACAAAAAATCATATTTCAATAATTTGAAAAGTTATWGGGGCTATGGGACTTTAGTCGCTGTCTGGATTTCCTTATTATTTGGTGTGTTTGCTTCAAAAAACACATTAATGGCCGGTATTGTTGGATATGAACTTCGTACTTATTTAGCTTCATATATCGGAAAAACAGGACTTATATTATTACTAATAGCCACCTTTGCTGCATTTGTAGTTTTGATGTTTAAGTTGACAAACGAGAGTTTCAAACTCCCTAACTTTTCTAAAGCTATACTAAAGCCTAACCAACAACACGAGCCTGCTCTAAAAAAAGAAGTACCTATTAAGGTAGCCGAGGTTCCAACTACCAACAATAGTCCTTCCATTCAGCAAAAGGATATTGCTCTAGAATTACCTCCTGTAACAACTATTCCCACTGAAAAAGATAATAATGCTAACGATCTTAAGATTGTTCTAAATAAAGAAGAGACTATACAAGTAGAAGAAACAGTCGTAGACCAAAACGTAAAAATAGACATAGAAACTGTTATTGAAGAAGATGCTGAAACCAAAAATTTGAGCGATCAATTAATGGAGGATTTTGGAGAGTTTGACCCTACTTTAGAATTAGGTAATTTTAAATTCCCAACCCTTAATTTATTAAAAGAATACAACGAAATAATTTCTGTAAACCAAGAAGAGTTAGAAGCCAACAAAAACAAAATTGTAGAAACTTTACGTAATTATAAAATTGGTATTGCTCAGATTTCTGCAACYGTTGGRCCAACYGTAACACTRTACGAAATTGTACCGGAAGCTGGAATTAGAATTTCGAAAATCAAAAATTTAGAAGATGAYATTGCCTTGTCWTTAGCGGCTTTAGGAATTCGGATTATTGCCCCTATTCCAGGAAAAGGAACTATTGGGATAGAGGTTCCTAATAAAAAACCTACCATCGTTTCTATGCATGCAGTTATCGCATCCAAGATATTTCAAAATTCAGAAATGGAATTACCTATAGCTTTGGGAAAAACAATTTCCAATGAAACTTTTGTAGTGGATTTAACTAAAATGCCCCACCTTTTAATGGCAGGAGCAACAGGTCAAGGAAAATCTGTAGGATTGAACGCAGTACTMACCTCTCTATTGTACAAAAAACATCCCGCTGAAGTAAAATTTGTGCTTGTCGATCCTAAAAAAGTAGAATTGACATTATTTAATAAAATAGAACGTCATTATTTAGCCAAGCTTCCAGATTCAGAGGAAGCCATTATTACCGATACAACCAAAGTAGTAAACACATTAAATTCACTTTGTATTGAGATGGATCAACGTTACGACTTGTTAAAGCTTGCTATGGTAAGAAACATCAAGGAGTATAACGTTAAATTTAAAACACGTAAATTAAACCCAGAAAACGGACATAAATTCTTGCCGTATATTGTATTGGTAATTGATGAATTTGCCGATTTAATTATGACAGCAGGTAAAGAGGTCGAAACTCCTATAGCCCGTTTAGCACAGCTTGCGAGAGCCATTGGAATCCATTTAATAGTTGCTACACAACGACCTTCCGTAAATGTAATTACAGGTATCATTAAAGCAAACTTCCCCGCGAGAATTGCATTTAGAGTCACTTCAAAAATTGATTCACGTACTATTTTAGATGGTTCTGGAGCAGATCAATTAATAGGAAAAGGAGATATGTTATACTCGGGAGGGAATGAAATGGTCCGTATTCAATGTGCTTTTGTTGACACTCCAGAAGTAGAACGAATCACAGATTTTATTGGGTCGCAAAGAGCGTACCCTGATGCCTATTTATTACCAGAGTATGTAGGAGAGGAAAGTGGCACAGGTCTTGATATAGATATCACAGATCGCGATAAATTATTCCGAGATGCTGCCTTGGTAATTATACATGCACAGCAAGGTTCCGCGTCACTGTTACAACGTAAACTTAAATTAGGTTATAACCGCGCAGGAAGAATTATAGATCAATTAGAAGCCGCAGGAATAGTAGGTCCATTTGAAGGAAGTAAAGCCAGACAAGTGCTCGTACAAGATGAAATGGCATTAAACACATTATTAGACAACGAAACAATTTTTTAAAGATGAAAAAAATTAGTATCCTTATTTTAGCATTAATTATAACTTCTATAAGCTATGGTCAACAAGCTAACGAAGCCAAAAACTTATTGGATGAAATTGCTGAAAAAGCAGCTTCCTATAAAAACATATATATTGAATTTAATAATAGTTTAGAAAATAAAGAAGAACAAGTCTCAATGACTTCAAAAGGGAATGTTACCTTAAAAGGAAATCAATTTTTCCTGAATTACATGGGGACTCAAACAATATTTGATGGTAAAAAACAGTATCTAATTATCCCAGAAGACGAAGAAGTAATTATAAAAAGCACTTCATCAGACGATGAAGATGAATTAATCACTCCTTCTAAAATGTTTACGTTCTATAAAGAAGGTTTTACTTATAGCATGGGGGAATTAAAAACAATTAAAGGACGTAAAATTCAATTTGTTAAACTACAACCAATCAGCAGTAAATCAGACATTAAAAACGTTCAGGTTGGCATCGATGCAAAAACAAAACACATAAATCAGATCATTACTCAAGGCTTAGATAATAATATTACTACAATTTCTATATTATCCTTTAAAACAAATCAGCCTATATCAGAAAACCTTTTTATCTTTGACACCAATAAGTACAAAGATTACGAAATTTCTGAACCCAATTAGACCGAGTGAAAATATTAGATAAATACATTTTAAAAAGCTTTATACAGCCTTTTATAGCAACTTTTTTTATTGTCCTTTTTGTATTAGTTATGCAAGCCCTTTGGCTAGCATTTGACGAAATAGCAGGAAAAGGAGTGGACTTGTGGTTTATTTTAAAATTCTTAGGCTATTTAGCGCTAACGGTAGTACCGATGGCGCTGCCTATAGCCATTCTACTATCTTCCATAATGTCTCTAGGTTCACTTTCTGAACATTATGAATTTGCCGCAATTAAATCCGCGGGAATATCATTATATAGAGTCATCAGACCTTTAGTAATTTTGACTATTTTAATAAGTGGTCTTAATTTTTTCTTTTTAAACAACGTATATCCTTGGGCTACTTTTAAGCARAAAAATCTGTATTTAAATATTAAAAAGAAAAAACCTGCCTTAGCATTGATTCCTGGAACCTTTAATGCCGACATTCCAAATTACAGTATCTTTTTTAAGGAAAAATACGGAGAAGAAATGAACCTTCTAAGAGGTATAAAAATTTCAGACCTTAGTAAACGCAAAGGAAATGTTACTAGAATTACCGCAGAAAAAGGAAAAATAACCACGGAAGAAGGAAGTAAATATTTAACATTTACACTTGAAAACGGGTATTTTTATGAGGAAGATTTGAATAATAGAAATATGAAACAGCGCAAACGAGCCTTACATTCTAAGGCAACCTTTGACAAGCATGTTATTAATATTGATATTTCTTCTTTTAGTCTTGATGATTTAGATAGCACTAAAATAAAACAACATTACACCATGTTAAGTTTAAATCAGTTAGACTCAATAGGTGGTACAAAAAAGATAGCATACGACGATTATATTACCGCGAAAGCAAAGAGTTATTTTTTACGTYCCAACGCAAATAAGCTCTATAAATATCACGATACCCTTGTAGATACTAGCATAAGTATGCCAATACTTGACAATTTTGAAATGCATAATAAAGTAATTGTATTGGACAATGCAATTCAAAGTATTGAACGGAATCAAGATTTACTGAAGAATCAAAAAAACACCTTTAAAAGTAAGAGAAAAGGATTGAATTTATATGATTTTGAATATTACAACCGTATCGCATTTTCGCTGGCATGTTTGGTGCTCNTTTTTATAGGTGCCCCTTTAGGTGCTATTATTAGAAAAGGTGGATTTGGTTTACCAATGATTGCTGCCATCGTAATATTTGTTATCTATTTTTTCATCACTCAATTCGGGAAGAATTTGGCAGAAGAAAGTGTCATTTCTGCACTTACAGGAAGCTGGGTGTCTACTTTAATATTACTACCCATTGGATTTTTCTTAACACGAAGGGCCTCCAAAGGGATGGGAATAATCAATATTAGCGGCTTTTTTGACAAAATTAAAAGCTTTTTCACTATATTCAAAAACACTAAACAACAACGCAACTAATGCAAACACCAAGTTTTAAATTAAATACCATAGAGGAAGCCATTGACGATATCAAAAATGGAAAAATGATAATTGTAGTGGACGATGAGGACAGAGAAAATGAAGGAGACTTTATTGCAGCTGCAGAGTGTGTGACTCCAGAAATGATTAATTTTATGGCCAAGCATGGTCGTGGATTAATATGTGCTCCCTTAACAGAGAACCGTTGTAAAGAATTGGACTTACCTCCGATGGTTAATAAAAACACCGTATTACACAACACACAATTTACCGTTTCTATAGATTTAATCGGAGAAGGATGCACCACAGGTATTTCTGCTCAAGACCGTTCTAAGACTATAAAAGCATTAACTAGGTCTACTACAAAACCAGATGATTTTGGAAGACCAGGACATATTTTTCCTTTAAGAGCGAAAAACGGAGGTGTTTTACGTAGAACAGGACACACAGAAGCATCTATAGATTTAGCTAGATTAGCTGGTTTTCAACCCGCAGGAATATTAGTAGAAATATTAAATGAAGATGGATCTATGGCGCGCTTACCACAGTTAATGGAGGTAGCCAAAAAGTTTAAACTAAAAATTATTTCTATTGAAGATTTAGTTTCTTACCGTATGCAACACGATTCTTTAATTAATAAAATTGAAGACTTTGTCATGCAAACTCGTTTTGGAGAATTCAGACTTCGTGCTTATAAACAAACGACCAACAATCAAGTGCACATGGCCTTGACAAAAGGTACATGGAATCCAGATGAAGAAATTTTAGTTCGTGTAAACTCTGCATTGATTAATAATGACATTCTAAGAGTATTGACAAAAAAACCAGATGATACTTTTTCTAAAATCTTCAAAATGATAAACGAAGAAGGAAAAGGAGCCGTTGTTTTTATTAGTCAAGAACACCAATCTTTTAATTTAATCAATCGTTTGTCCTTATTAAAAGAAAGACAAAAAGAAGATGAAACAAAAGTTCCTGCCATCAAGCCTGATGAAAAAGACTTTGGAATAGGTGCTCAAATTTTACATGATTTAGGAGTTTCAAAATTAAAAGTAATTTCGAACGCTAAAGTAGAATTAAAAAGAGTTGGAGTAACTGGATATGGACTAGAAATAACAGATTATATCAACTATTAATTAGTAAATCATACCAATGAAAAATAGCCAAATATATTGTTTTATACTCTGTATTTGGCTATTTTCATGTCAARATGTWAGCACTACCTCTACTACAGAAGTTAAAAGTACGTCAACAAAAACATATTCAATCATCGTAAATATTGACGGAATCCCAAAGGGAAATGCCTATCTAAACATTGTAAAAGCACAACAATTAAAAAAGATTGATAGCGCATCGCTTTCCGACAATCAATTTATATTTAATGGACACGTTAAGGAACCTACGCTAGTATGGCTTACCTTTGACTATACCACACAAGGAATTCCTTTTATCTTGGAGCCCTCTGCTATTGATATATCCGCAGAGGTTTTACATGTCAATAATGCCCTTATAAAAGGAGGCCCCTTAAACAATTCATATAGTGCCTTTAGAAGAAAATCTCTATTGTTTTTCTCTAAAATTGATAGTCGTTATCAACGATTTCAAAGAGCTCGGTTAGAAAATGACAGTGCCCAATTACAACTCATACACAAAGAAATAAGCGACATAAAAGCCGCTTATCTTGAATTTTGTATTGCCTATGTGTACAAACAACCTGATTCTTTTGTGTCTCTAATTATCCTAAATGATTTGATAGATGAAAAAGTAGATAAAAAAGTTCTTACGGAAGCATTCACTGCATGCTCAAGTAGACTAAAAGAGAATTCATTTGCACAAACAATCTTCACACGAATCCATCTTTTATAAAAAACTAAAATCTGTTTCGTTTGGAAATTCTTCCGCCGCTTTCCCTTGTAAAAACAAACGGGCATTCAAACCWCCTTTTAATATTATTTTATTGTTTTGAACCAACAACCAACTCCCCTCTCTTAAGCCTAATACTGGAATACTCTCAACAAARTGRAACTCATTAATTCTWGTAGCACGWGTTTCTCCCATATGTTTAGAGGTAGGATCYGGATCTAAATAATGTGCATTTACATTAAAATCTAACAGCCCAAATGTTGCAAAACTAGGTGGGTAAATAATCGGCATATCATTGGTGTTTTGCATGCTAAGACCTGTAACTACACTTCCTGCACTTGTTCCTAGATATGGAGTTCCTTTAGAAACTACGTCCTTAACTACTGCTATTAAATTATTTTCATACAACTGGCTCACCAATAAAAAAGTATTTCCTCCACCCACAAAAATCCCCTGGGCTTTTTTTACTGCATCTTTAGGATYYTCAAATTCATGAATTCCGATGATTTTAATTCCAATTTCAGCAAAAGCATCGGAAGCTTTTTTTGTATACACATCATGACTAATACCACCTGGGCGGGCATAAGGCACAAATAAAATCTCAGAAACGCCATTAAAAAATTCTTTTAATGCAGGCAATGCGTATTCTAAATACCCCTTCCCATGTACGGTAGAAGTACTCGCTATAAATATATTTTTCATATGATTGGATTATTAGTCAAAAATAACRAATTGGATCCTTTAACAAAAATTTATCATCACATTAATACAATTTTAAGAACAGTGCTTAGTACCTTGAGACTATCAACCAATCGCTTATTCAAAATGCTGAAAAATTACTTTCTATTATTCTTATTTATAGCTGTAAACGTACACAGCCAAGACAAATCCGTACGCTTAAAAGGAAAAGTAATACACGACAATAAAGGAGTACAATTCATTACAGTGCATAATACCCGAAGTAACAAAGGCGAATTAACACATGGAAATGGTATTTTTAATCTAACCGTTGAATTAGGCGATAGCATTCATTTTTCTTCATTAGAATATATTAAGCGAGTGATTATCATCAGCGATTATCACATTCAAAATAAAATATTATATGTGTATATAGAACCTTTAGTAAACGAACTAAATGAAGTGTTTCTCGACAAAAAAATAAGGCTTGATTTTACTAATTTATACACTTCAAAACACCTAGTAATGGACAAAGACCTCATGGATTTTGCCTCAGCACCAAATTCAGACGCATTGACCAACCCAAATGCCATCACCTCTGTAGATTTTATTGAAATTCTTAATAAACTTACTAAAAACATTCGCAAACGAAAAAGAGAGAAAAAAGCACTCATTAAACACGAAGAAAAAGCAAAAATAATATTCTTGGATAATATCATAGACTTATACGGAGACCAATACCTAGAAAAGCAATTAAAAATACCAAAAAATAAAGCCCATCAATTTATAGAATACTGTAATGATAAGGGACTTACCAGCCTCTATAGAAGCGACCCCTTAGATATATTGGATTTTTTATGCAAGCGCAGTGTAGAATTTAACAATATAACCGCCAATTGATATGAAAAAATTGACACTATTATTTTTYCTTATTTTMAGCTGTTATATAMACGCTCAAGAGGCTAAGACAAARTTATTAGGMACYGTRCTCTCYAACACAAAGCGTCTGGCAAATGTGCATATTATCAACCTTAATTCAAAAAGAGGAACKATTACTAAYGAAAATGGAGAATTTGAAATGTATGCTCATCTAAATGACACCTTGTTTATAAGTTCCATTCAATACGATAAAGTAAAAATAGCTGTAAGTGCKAACATGATAAGCTCTAAAAAGATATTTATTGTTACACAGTCMAAAACCTATCAACTGYCCGAAGTAATTGTAAAAAACCATGCACTTACAGAGAGTATGTATCACGATATTTTAAATAAACCAACGGAYAGTCTGCCCGAAATAAATGTTAGTGCCTCWGATTTTAAAAATCTTGATTTTTCAACTACCGMATTTAAAAATGACGCCAATAGTGGAAACAAACCACCAGATGTAGAACATCTTGTAAATCCAATTTTGATGGGAGCAGGAGCAGGTGTAGCCCTACCCAATTATCAACTAATAGCAGAACACAAACTTAGAAAAAGACTACAACAACAAAAAGATTTCCCTAAACATATAGTCTCAGAACTAGGGCTTACTTATTTTACCAAAGAATTACAAATTCCAAAAGATAAAATTCATCATTTCCTCAGTTATTGTGCCTATAAAAATATTGTAAATAAATACACCCAAAACAAATTACTAGAGGTAATTAAAATACTGCAAGAAGAGGCGAAAACATACAATGCGATAAAAAAAGAAGACTAATCATGTGAAAATTAGGAATGCTTTTTGTTCATTAGCCGTTTAAAATACTTTTTCATGGGAAAAACTCGCATTAAAATACTCATTATACTAGCTATACTCCCATTCTTTGCATTCGGAGTTCACAAATACTATATCAGTTTAACCGAGGTTGAATATGTTCCAGAAAAGGCATCGCTGCAAATAATTAGTCGTTATTTTATAGATGATTTGGAATTTGCATTAGAAAAGGAATACTCCGGTACATTTCAACTAAACACGGTTTATGAAATAGACAGTGTAGACAATTATTTTAAAAAATATTTAGCTAAAAACATTCTCTTTAACATTAATAGCTCCCCACATGCTTTTAATTATATAGGAAAGGAATATGAGGACGATATCGTGTACTTCTATTTAGAAATAACACAAGTCGACACCTTACATACTTTAGAGGTTAAAAACACTAGTCTTTTTAAGTATTTTCCTGACCAACAGAACGTTGTAAAAACCAACATTAATAACAAACACACTTCTTTTTATTTAAACAAACAAAAAGATAAAGGTTTGTTAAAATTTTAGATACTTTGTTAAAATCATTTAAAAACAAGTAATTTCGAGGCTTTATAACTCAACTTATCAATGAAAAATTTAGCTACCTTAATTATTTTGTTTTTTAGCATTAGTATTGTTTCTGCACAAGAAACAACAGTTAAAAAAGGACATTATAACACTAGTAAATTCCGACAATTAAAGCAAGATTTACCGACACCCAACAAACAGCATACCGCGTCTGGAGCACCAGGTTCAGAGTATACTCAGCAACAAGTGGACTATGTAATGGACATCACATTAGATGATGAAAACCAAAAATTATTTGGATTTGAAAAAATAACCTATCACAATAACTCCAAAGACCCACTCACATACTTATGGGTACAGTTAGACCAAAACATACGAAAATCTCACACAAAAAACGATGAAATAAGTACCAGAGGTACTAAGGCATTATACAGTCCTAAACAGTTTACTAATAAATTTTTATCCAAGGGATTTGACGGAGGATTTAAATTACAAGAGGTGAAAGACAGCCATGGTAACGATTTGTCCTACAAAGTAAACTGGACCATGATGCGTATCGATTTAACAGAACCTATCGCACCTGGAGCTACCTTTGAATTTAGCATTAAATGGTGGTATAACATCAATAATTATTTTATAGACGGTGGAAGATCTGGATATGAATTATTTAAAAATGATGGAAATAAACTTTATATCATTGCACAATTCTTTCCTAGGTTGGCAGTATACAACAATGTAGACGGCTGGCAAAATGCACAATTCTGGGGAACTGGTGAGTTTGCATTAGAATTTGGTGATTACACTGTAAACATTACGACTCCAAGTGATCATATTTTAAATGGTACAGGTTTGATTACCAATTTAAAAAGGTTAATTACAAAAAAACAATACAACAGGTTCTTAAAAGCTCAAGAAACGTTTGACAAGCCTGTTATTATTGTAAGCCAAGAAGAAGCAGCAATAGCTTCGAAAGAATTTTCAACTAAAACAAAAACTTGGACATTAGAAGCTAAAAATGTACGTGRTTTTGCCTTTTCAAGTTCTCGTAAATTTATTTGGGATGGAATGGCAGTACAATTAGAGACTAAAAAAGTAATGGCCTATTCGTTATATCCTGAAGAAGGAAATCCGTTATGGGAAAAATACTCTACCAATGTAGTCGCTAATACGCTTAAAGAATATTCTAAATTCACCTTCGACTATCCATATCCAAAAGCAATTTCAGTAAATGCAGACAGACAAGGAATGGAATACCCAATGATTTGTTGGAACTATGGACGTCCAAAAAATAAAGACGTTCTTTCTGATAGAGAAAAAAAGGGAATGATAGGCGTTGTTACGCATGAAATAGGTCATAATTTTTTTCCAATGATTGTAAATTCTGACGAAAGAAAATGGTCATGGATGGATGAAGGAATCAATACTTTTGTGCAAATTTATGCACAAGGTAAATTTGACCCTCAACTATTTCCTACCTCTAAATATCCGAAAAACATAATTGGGTATATGGCAGGAAACCAAGACAATTTAACGCCAATAATGACGAATAGTGAAGACGTAAAACAATTTGGTTCTAACGCCTATCACAAACCAGCCGCTGGATTATTTATATTACGAGAAACTATAATGGGCCACGAATTGTTTGATTATGCCTTTAAAACATACGCCAATAGATGGAAATTTAAACATCCCACTCCTGCTGACTTTTTCAGAACCATGGAGGATGCTTCTGCCATGGATTTAGATTGGTTTTGGAGAGGATGGTTCTATACAACCCGTAATAACGATATTGGAATTAAAGATGTTACAACGTATAGGCTCACAGATAAAAAAACGAAAAGAGCTACCAAATTATTAAAAAAATACGGTCAAAACATAGACGAAATACCAGCTTCTCTATATTTAGTTTCTGATAAAAGTGACGATTATAGTACTGTGGCTAGCAATAAAAAACCACAAGAGTTAAAAATACTTAAGGAATATATCGCAGAAAATAGCATTACTTTAAATGAGGACATTATTCCAAATTATTTCTATGAGATTGTTTTTGAAAAACTAGGAGGCTTAATTATGCCTATTATTGTTGAGTATAAATTTGAAGATGGAACCAAAGAACGCCTTCAATATCCTGCTCAGATATGGAGAAAAAACGACAAAGAAGTAACCAAGGTTTTTACTTCTTCTAAAAAAGTTATTTCCATTGTAATAGACCCAGACAAGCAAACTGCTGATGTAAACGAAACTAATAACAGTTGGCCAAAACAACAAGAAAATAAATTTGAATCCTTTAAAAAGAGTACTGTAAAAGGATAAACACAACATTAAAACTGTCCAAAAAATAAGCACTTGATTCATAATTAAGTGCTTATTTTTTGGACAGTTTTTTTATGTTCATATTTTCTCTTAAATTGTGAACTRCTTTACWAACAAGTAATAATTACTCATGACAACATTWAGRACCTTACTCCTACTACTTCCCTTCGCTATTTTCGCGCAAGAAAACGCACATTACAACATCCATAAATTTAGACAATTAGAACAGGAATTAGCGACACCTAACAGTGAACATACCGCATCTGGAGCCCCWGGWTAYGASTAYAMMCAACAACAAGTAGATTATAAAATGGATATTGTTTTGGACGAGGCTACTGATATATTAACAGGAACAGAAACCATTACGTATCACAACAATTCCGATGACACATTGGACTACTTATGGGTTCAACTAGATCAAAATAAACGAAGTAAAAACTCAAAAACACAGGCAATATCATCTGGAGGAATACCATCTTTAATCAGTCCTAAAGATTTTTCTAAAAAGTATATTCACCCATTTGATGGTGGATTTAATATTACTTCCATAACAGACAGCGAAGAAAACAACCTAAAATATCAACTCAATTACACCATGATGCGCATTCAATTGCCGACTCCTCTAAAATCCGGAGAACGCTTTGTGTYTACCATTAAATGGTGGTATCAAATAAACAATTTTGTTGAATATGGAGGGCGTTCTGGTTTTGAATATTTTCCAAAGGATGGAAATAATTTATATATTATCGCTCAATTTTTCCCTAGACTGGCCGTATACAACAACGTCGAAGGATGGCAAAATCAACAATTTTGGGGGCGCAGTGAATGGGCTTTAGAATTTGGAAATTACGAGGTAAACATCACCGTTCCTGCGGATCATATTTTAGATGGAACTGGAGAATTAACCAATCGAAAAGAAGTTTTTTCTTCCAAGCAATTAAAAAGGTATAAAGAAGCGATGAATAGCTATGATACCCCCGTTATAATTACAAATCAAGAAGAAGTAATCCAAAAAGAAAAAACAAGAACTACACGCACCAAAACATGGAAATTGAAAGCCGTAAATGTGCGTGATTTTGCCTTTGCAAGTTCTCGTAAATTTATTTTTGACGCCATGGCAGTTGATATTAATGATACGCGCGTAATGGCACATTCACTATATCCTAAAGAAGGGAATCCCCTTTGGGAAGAAAACTCCACTTTAGCGGTAAAAGTTGCTTTGGAAAGCTATTCTGATTATACATTTGACTACCCCTACCACAAGGCAATTTCCGTACATGCAAAAAACCAAGGTATGGAATATCCAATGATTTGTTGGAACCGAGGAAGACCCAATGAAGATGGAACTTATAGCACACGCACAAAACAGAAAATGATTAGTGTAATTATACACGAAGTAGGTCATAACTTTTTTCCGATGATTGTAAACTCAGACGAACGTCAGTGGACTTGGATGGATGAAGGATTAAACTCTTTTTTACAATATTTTGCAGAACAGAACTGGGAAAAAGGATACCCTGCAAAAAGAGGACCTGCCTATAAAATTGTAGGATATATGAGCGGAGATCAGTCTAAGATTGTGCCGATAATGAGTAAAGCAGATGATGTATATCAATTCGCATCCAATGCCTATGCAAAACCAGCAACAGCCTTACATATTCTAAGGAACATTGTGATGGGACCAGCACTTTTTGACCATGCCTTTAAAACCTATTCCCACAGATGGATGTTTAAACATCCCACACCTGCCGATTTTTTCAGAACCATGGAAGATGCATCGGCCATGGACTTAGATTGGTTTTGGAGAGGTTGGTTTTACACTACGGACGTAGTAGACATAGGGATACAATCTGTAAYTAGCTATGCTTTTGTATCAGAAAAAGACAAGACCAGTAACGGCGTAAYTATAGTGCGTAAAAAGATRAATTTTACAGATTTGTTGGATAAAAACACATTGGCTAGTAATTATAACTATTCAGAAACTTCAACAGCAGATGCAATTCCTAAYTATGCATACGAAATAGAATTCTCAAAACCGGGAGGACTTATTATGCCCATAATAGTTCAATACATTTTTATGGATAACAGTTCAGAACGTATTGTWTATCCAGCCGAAGTATGGAGAAAAAACGAATTCAAATTCAAAAAAACCTATACTACTCACAAACAATTAAAGCAAATTGTGATAGATCCTAARTTAGAATCTGCAGATGTTGATACTTCAAATAATTATTGGCCTGTTCAGAGTTCTAGTAAATTTGATCAGTTTAAAAATAAATAAAATCATACTACTAAAAATAGGGTTGCCAATTTTAACGTTGGCAACCCTATTTTATTCTCTTTATTTTTTAATAATCTACAGAAAAAATTATTCCTTAGGCAACTTCTCTTTTAAGGTCTCCATTATATTATAAACTGCAGGACAAATTTCTGTATTTTTAAGAGTTAACTCTGCTAACTGAATAAATTTACGTCGGTTTGTATGAGGATATTCACTACATGCCTTCGGTCTAACATCATAAATAAAACAAGAGTTATCGCTATCTAAAAAAGTACAAGGAGAACCCTTCAATACATAAAAGTCATCCTCATCCCTATCCAAATAAGTCGAAATAAATTTCGGCTCTTTCATTCTTAAATGCTTGGAGATACGAGCAATATCTCTTTCTGTAAAGATTGGGCTACTGGTTTTACAACAATTTCCACAATCTAAGCAATTTGTATTCGCAAACTCCTTATCGTGAATTTCACGAACTATAACATCTAAGTTTTTAGGTGTTCTCTTTTTTAATCGTTGAAAATATTTTTTATTCTCAACCATTTTCTCTTTTGACAATTCGCCTAATTCTTCTAATGATGGTTTCATACGTATGTTTCTAATTTGCAAAAATACTACATTTTAAGTTTATAGCAAACCGTTCTTTTAAAGTAAATAAAAGCACTCAAAAACTTAAGACACCACAAGGAGTCCTACAATAATTGTAATAGTAAAACTAAGTAATGTTCCAATTAAAATGTATTCGGTTAATTTCCTATCTTTCTTCTGTGTTAAATCACCAAACCTAAAAATAGATTTTGCCGCTAATAAAAAACCGATGGCAGCAAACTGATTTATTACAATAAACGTAAGAATAAGTACCCGTTCTAACATTCCAATCCATTTTCCTGCATCTTTTAAACTTGCACCTTTCTTTTCATCTATTTCTTGATGCCAATTTCGTGTCAGCTGATACATTACTATAGATACAGGTTGTAATATAAACATATATGCCAATGCCAATTTCCAGAATTGAACAGAATTAAACAGCCCCAAAAGAAAATCTTGCAGTGTTTGAAACTGATTATAAAACAATGCCCAAATAAGAATAATACTGCATATATGTGCTATTTGGTCCAATACAAACCACCATGTTGATTTTTTTTGATACAACTTAATTACATCAATTATAAAGTGAATACAAATTATCAATACAGGGACAAATACCTGATTCCAGTGTCCGATAAACACATACACTAATACACCATGTAACAGTACATGGGCATATAAATATTTAGATCTAATTTTCTTTTGTTCTTTATCTTTCACCCATTTATTGGGTTGTAACAAGAAATCACCTAGCACATGAGCTACGAGCATTTGCAACAATATTATCGTAAATTCTGTCATTTATTCTGCTATTAGTTGTGATATATAATTTAAACTCATTGAAATAGCCTCTAAGTTTGCTGTATCCAATCGTTTATGTATAGCTGGCTGAGTCACTTTAAGGATATTTGCCAATTCCTGTTGGGTTTTCTTATGTAACAAAACATAATAAATTGCCTCAGCACTTAAATTAGACCACCTAAGGAGTATGGTTTCCATTAATTTAGACAGTACTTCCAATTGATTANTTTAGTGTAATATCCTCACTAGTCATCAAAAAAGTAGTTTGCTTTTTTTTMAATAAATCAAATCTAGTACCTGACAAAATATGGACAGGACCATTAGATTCTACCAGCGATTGTGCAGATAACTCCCCTTCTCCAACCCCTATAGAAAACCTAACATCCCACAAGTTATGAATAGATATTGCTTTTCTACTTTTTATTTTAGTCCCCATTTTAGCACGAAGCCCAGCCCTAATAATTACAGCCACCAAACAAGCCTTTTCAGGACAATCCATTTCTATTTGAAAACTATCTCCTCGATATGTTTCATAGCTAATATTAATATTTAACTGTTCTGAAATATCATGAATGATAAAGCTCAACGAGCTGAACAAATCATTCATATCATGTATACGTTGCGAATCTATAACGTCTGCAGTAAGTACAGCTTGTCTCATGTTAATCATTTTTCTAATACAGCAATATACATATAATATAATACCTGACACTTATAATTTACGGATATAACACTACAGGCTTATAAATATAGATTATAACCCCATGATGTTAT